>NZ_JAKUDW010000116.1:0-16042 GCF_022662595.1 Bacillus cereus group sp. BfR-BA-01524
CTTGACATATTATAGTGGTACATGTTGTATAATAACAATGGACTATTTTGCTCATCATAAAAAAGTGTAATTTAAAACATAAAATATGAGAGTGAAAAGAAAGAACGATGGAATTTTCTTTAAAAAGATTATATGATAGTAACTAAAGTAGTCTAGCTCACTTTCACCATTTATGAAGGGGGAAACGAGATGTCAATTGAAATTAAAACGAAGTACGGTCAAATTGATATTAGTACAGATGTAATTGCAACAATTGCTGGAGGTGCCGCGGTAGATTGCTACGGTATCGTAGGTATGGCATCAAAAAATCAGTTAAAAGATGGATTAACAGACATTTTACGAAAAGAAAACTTCACTAGAGGTGTTATTGTTCGTAAAGATGAAGATGAAGTACATATTGATATGTATATTATTGTGAGCTATGGTACGAAAATTTCAGAAGTGGCACATAATGTGCAGACGAAAGTGAAATATACATTAGATCAAACTGTAGGACTAGCAGTAGATTCTGTAAACATCTACGTACAAGGAGTTAAAGTAATAAACTTGTAATGTGCATTAAGGAGGAAAATCTGTGTCAATTCAAAAAATTGATGGAAAACGTTTATCACAAATGATCATGCAAGGAGCGAATAATTTAACAAATAATGTTCAGCTTGTTGATGCATTAAACGTATTTCCAGTTCCAGATGGCGATACCGGTACAAACATGAACTTATCTATGACTTCAGGTGCGCGTGAAGTGAAAGCAAATCCTTCACAGCATGCTGGTAAAGTCGGCGTAAGTTTAGCCAAAGGATTATTAATGGGAGCTCGTGGTAACTCTGGAGTTATTCTATCTCAGTTGTTCCGTGGTTTTTCTAAATCCATTGAACAAAAAGAAGAGTTAACAACAGTTGATTTTGCTGCAGCACTAGAAGCTGGAGTAGAGGCGGCTTATAAAGCGGTTATGAAACCGATTGAAGGAACGATTTTAACGGTTGCAAGAGAAACGGGTAAATATGCAGTAACAGTTGCGAAAAAACAGCGCGACTTTGTTTTGTTTATGGAAGACGTTGTGAAAGAAGCAAACGCATCGTTAAATCGTACGCCAGATTTATTACCTGTATTAAAACAAGTTGGCGTTGTAGATAGCGGTGGTAAAGGTCTTGTAGTGGTATACGAAGGATTTTTAGCTGACTTAAAAGGAGAAACGATTTCTTCTGATGCACCGACGCAAACATCTATGAATGAGATGGTACGCGCAGAACATCACCGTAGTGTACAAAGCCAATTGAGTACAGAAGATATTAAGTATGGATATTGTACGGAGTTCATGGTGAAATTAGAGGCTGAAAAGGTGAAAGAGCATAATTTCTCTGAACAAAAATTCCGTGAAGATATTAGTGTATATGGTGATTCTCTACTAGTTGTGTCTGATGATGAAATTGTAAAAGTTCATATCCACGCAGAATATCCTGGAGACGCTATGAACTACGGGCAAAAATACGGTAGTTTAATTAAGATTAAAGTAGAAAATATGCGTGAACAGCATACTGCTTTATTAGATGAACCTGCTATGGTTCCTGAACAACCAGCTCAATCGAAAGAAAAACAACCATATGGTATCGTAACTGTGGCAATGGGGTCTGGTATTAAAACTTTATTTGAGAGCATCGGTGCAACGAAAGTTATCGAAGGTGGTCAAACGATGAATCCAAGTACGGAGGATATCGTGAAGGCAATTGAAGAAGCAAATGCTGAAAAAATCATTATTTTACCGAATAACGGAAATATTGTAATGGCAGCAGAACAAGCGGCATCAGTTGTAGATCAAGAAGTTATTGTTGTTCGTTCGAAAACAGTTCCTCAAGGTATGGCAGCAATGTTAGCATTTAACCCAGTTGGAACGTTAGAAGAGAATGAAGAAAACATGCAAGAAGCTTTATCTCATGTGAAAACAGGTCAAATTACGTATGCTGTACGTGATACGGAAATTGATGGTGTAGCAATTCAAAAAGATGACTTCATGTGTATTGCAGATGGGAAAATTGTATCTACAAATGCTGAAAAAGTAGGAGCTGCGAAGCAATTACTAGAAGCGCTTATTGATGAAGATTCTGAAATCGTAACGATTCTACAAGGTGAAGATGCAACTGACGAAGAAGTAGCGGAGTTAGTTGAATTTGTAGAAGAGAAATTTGAAGATGCAGAAGTAGAAGTGCATGCTGGAAACCAACCAGTGTATTCTTTCATCTTCTCTGTAGAATAAGATAAGATTCGTTTTGAAAATAAATGGATTACTTACTTGCTAATGGATAAGAAGTAGTAATATGAAGTTTATTACTAGTTTTTATTCAAAAGGCTAGCATATTGAAGAGAGAAAAGAGCCTTGCTGCTAATAGTGAGGCTCTTTTTTACTTGTTTTATATAAGGGATTTGAGTAGTTTCTCTTAGAATGCCTATGATAGAATATATAAGGTGAAAGAGAGCGATTACAGATGCTAATTGATACTCAAATAGAATGCAATAAAGAAAATAATGTGACGGGGTGTGAGAATCTTGAATGATGTTGTACAAGTTCCTGTTACGGATGTAAAGGGGATCGGAGGAGAAACATCTGAATTACTACATGAGATGGGGATTTATACAGTTTCGCATCTATTAGAACATTTTCCGTACCGTTATGAAGATTATGCAATGAAAGATCTTGCTGAAGTAAAGCATGATGAACGTGTAACGGTTGAAGGGAAGGTTCATAGTGCTCCTTTGCTGCAATATTATGGTAAGAAGAAATCGCGTCTAACAGTTCGTGTTCTCGTCGGTCGTTATTTAATTACGGCGGTATGTTTTAATAGGCCTTACTATAAGCAAAAATTAACGTTAGATGAAACGGTAACGATTACTGGTAAATGGGATCAACATCGTCAAACAATTGCTGTATCAGAACTTCATTTTGGGCCAGTTGTACGTCAACAAGAAGTGGAGCCTGTTTACTCAGTAAAGGGGAAACTTACAGTAAAACAGATGCGTCGTTTTATTGCTCAAGCGTTAAAGGAATATGGAGATTCTATAGTCGAAGTGTTACCGGATGGTTTGTTAGGTCGATATAAATTATTACCAAGATATGAAGCACTTAGGGCCTTGCATTTTCCGGTAGGACAGGAGGATTTAAAGCAAGCGCGTCGCCGTTTTGTATATGAGGAATTTTTCTTGTTTCAGCTGAAAATGCAAACGCTGAGGAAAATGGAGAGGGAAAATTCAAAAGGGACGAAGAAAGAGATTTCGTCAGTAGAATTACAAGAATTTATCGATGCACTGCCGTTTCCGTTAACGGGTGCGCAGCGCCGAGTTGTAGATGAAATTTTAAAAGATATGACATCCCCTTATCGGATGAACCGACTATTACAAGGTGACGTTGGTTCTGGGAAAACAGTTGTTGCTGCGATTGGCCTTTATGCATCGAAATTAGCTCATTATCAAGGTGCTTTAATGGTTCCTACAGAAATTTTAGCTGAGCAACATTATCAATCGCTTGCTGAAACGTTTTCGCATTTTGGTATGAAAGTGGAACTGCTAACAAGTTCTGTTAAAGGTGCGAGACGCCGAGAAATTTTAGCGAAGTTAGAACAAGGAGAAATAGATATTCTTGTTGGAACGCACGCTTTAATTCAAGATGAAGTTATATTTCATAGGTTGGGTCTCGTTATTACAGATGAACAGCATCGATTTGGTGTAGCGCAGCGCCGAGTTTTACGGGAGAAAGGTGAAAGTCCAGATGTATTATTTATGACAGCGACACCAATTCCGCGTACGCTTGCAATTACTGCATTTGGAGAGATGGATGTTTCGATAATCGATGAGATGCCAGCAGGTAGAAAGGTGATTGAAACATACTGGGCAAAACATGATATGTTAGATCGCGTCCTCGGTTTTGTTGAGAAGGAAATAAAAAAAGGAAGACAGGCATACGTTATTTGTCCTCTAATTGAAGAATCTGAGAAACTTGATGTGCAAAATGCTATCGACTTACATAGTATGTTGACGCATCATTACCAAGGGAAATGCCAAGTTGGATTGATGCATGGGAGATTATCGTCTCAGGAAAAAGAAGAGATAATGGGACAGTTTAGTGAAAATAAAGTGCAAATTCTTGTATCGACAACAGTTGTTGAGGTGGGTGTGAACGTACCGAATGCGACTGTGATGGTTATTTATGATGCAGAACGTTTCGGTTTATCGCAGCTTCATCAGCTTAGAGGACGTGTCGGGCGTGGTAGTGAACAATCATATTGTTTATTAATAGCAGACCCTAAATCGGAAACAGGAAAAGAAAGAATGCGCATAATGACTGAAACAAATGATGGATTTGTATTGTCAGAAAAAGATTTAGAATTACGAGGTCCTGGAGATTTCTTTGGGAGTAAGCAAAGTGGCTTACCAGAATTTAAGGTTGCTGACATGGTACACGATTATCGAGCGTTAGAAACAGCAAGGCAAGATGCGGCGATACTAGTAGATTCAGAAGCGTTTTGGCACAATGATCAGTACGCTGCCTTGCGTACGTATCTTGATGGGACAGGTGTGTTCCAAGGAGAGAAGCTCGATTAAAGGGAGTCAACAAAAATTTTTGTTGCATTCTACTTTTAATGATTATATACTACTGTTAGTACCTAGTCATAAAAATGGATGGTGCGGTATGAAAAAAAGAAGAAGTAAAAAAGAAAGACAAGAGTTATTACAACAAACAATCGAATCAAATCCTTTTATTACGGATGAAGATTTAGCGGAAAAATTTCAAGTGAGTATACAAACAGTACGACTTGATCGCATGGAATTGTCTATTCCTGAATTAAGAGAGAGAATTAAACATGTAGCTACAAAGCAACATGAAGAAGATGTAAAATCTTTACCGCTAGAAGAGGTTGTTGGAGAAATTATTGACATTGAATTAGATAGACATGCAATCTCTATCTTTGAAGTGAAGGTAGAACATGTATTTAAAAGAAATCAAATTGCCCGTGGGCATCATCTGTTTGCGCAAGCAAACTCACTAGCTGTTGCGGTTATTGATGAAGAATTAGCTTTAACTGCAAAGTCTACCATTCGATACATTCGGCCTGTAAAATTAGGAGAGCGTGTTGTTGCAAAAGCGCGCGTTGAAGATGTAGAGAATGATAAGGGACGGACGGTTGTCAAAGTGCGTAGCTTCGTTGGAGAAGAACTTGTTTTTACAGGCACTTTTGAAATGTATCGATCTAGTAATTATAGTGAGGAAGGTAACAACTTATGAAAATCGCAATAGATGCAATGGGTGGAGATCACGCTCCAAAGGCTGTAGTATTAGGGGCAATGAAAGCTATTAAGGAATATTCTGATTTACATATTACGTTAGTAGGGAAAGAAGAGGAAATTCGTCAATGCTTAACGAGTGATGAACGAATTACTATTCTTCATACAGACGAAAAAATAGAATCGACGGAGGAACCAGTAAGAGCGGTTCGTCGAAAAAAGCAGGCTTCAATGGTACTTGCGGCACAGCAAGTAAAGGATGGAGAAGCAGACGCTTGTATATCCGCAGGTAGTACAGGAGCTTTAATGGCAGCTGGATTATTTGTTGTCGGTCGTATGGAAGGAATTGAACGACCAGCTTTATCACCTACAATGCCAACTGTTGATGGAAAAGGTTTTGTTATGTTAGATGTTGGAGCAAATGTTGATGCAAAACCAATTCATTTATATCAATATGCAGTAATGGGATCTGTTTACGCTGAGAAGGTAAGAGGAATTGAAAATCCTCGCGTTGGACTATTAAACGTTGGAACAGAGGATGGAAAAGGAAACGAGCTTTCAAAGCAAGTATTTGCAATGCTTAAGGATGCGCCAATTAATTTCGTTGGGAACGTTGAATCAAGAGATTTATTGCAAGGTGTAGCAGATGTTGTTGTATGTGATGGTTTTACAGGGAATGTAGCGTTGAAATCATTAGAGGGAACAGCACTTGCGCTATTCTCTATGTTGAAAGAACAACTAATGAGTTCGTTTACGAGTAAATTAGCAGCGGCAGTATTAAAGCCAAAACTTATGGTATTAAAAGATAAAATGGATTATTCGGAGTATGGGGGAGCTGCATTATTTGGATTGAAAGCACCTGTCATTAAGGCTCACGGTTCTTCTAATGACCAGTCGATATTTAGTGCGATTCGTCAAACGAGAGAAATGGTAGCGAAAGAAGTAATTCCTACGATTTCAAACGTAATGGAGAAAGAGCCACTCCAATAAGAGGAGGATTTGAAATGGGAAAAATAGCATTTCTTTTTCCGGGCCAAGGTTCACAGGCAGTTGGAATGGGTAAACAATTAGCAGAGAATAATAAAGAGGTTGCAAAAGTGTTTGCAAAAGCAGATGAGGTGTTGCAAGATTCACTTTCGGAAGTGATTTTTGAAGGGCCGCAGGAAAAGCTTACATTAACAACAAATGCGCAGCCTGCATTATTAACAACGAGTTTTGCTGTTTTGACAGCTTTAAAAGAGTATGACATTACACCTGACTTTGTCGCTGGTCATAGTTTAGGTGAATATAGCGCTCTTGTAGCGGCTGGTGCATTAACTTTTGAAGATGCTGTATATGCTGTAAGGAAACGCGGGGAATATATGGAAGAAGCTGTTCCAGGCGGGGAAGGTGCAATGGCGGCTATATTAGGTGCTGATCCACATATGCTGAAACAAGTTACAGAAGAAGTAACAAGTGAAGGATATGCAGTGCAAATCGCTAATATGAATAGTACGAAGCAACTTGTGATTTCTGGAACGAAGCAAGGAGTAGAGATTGCTTCTCAAAGAGCGAAAGAAAATGGTGCAAAGAGAGCAATTCCACTAAAAGTAAGTGGGCCATTCCATTCGTCACTTATGAAGCCGGCAGCTGAGAAGTTCCAAAGTGTTTTAAATGAAATTACAATTCATGACACGAATATTCCTGTTATTGCAAATGTTACGGCGGATGTTATTACAAGTGGTGCAGACATTCAAGAAAAGTTAATCGAACAGCTTTATTCGCCTGTATTATGGTACCCGTCTATTGAATGTATGGTGAGGCAGGGAGTAGATACATTTATTGAAATTGGACCTGGAAAAGTACTTGCTGGACTTATGAAGTCAATTGATTCATCAGTGAAAGCATATGCGATATACGATGAAGAGACATTAAAAGATACCATTTCAAATTTGAGAGGAGAAAACTGATGTTAAAAGGGAAGGTAGCATTAGTAACTGGTGCTTCACGTGGAATTGGTCGCGCGATTGCGATCGATTTAGCGAAACAAGGGGCAAATGTAGTAGTAAATTATGCTGGTAATGAACAAAAAGCAAATGAAGTAGTTGATGAAATTAAGAAATTAGGTTCGGATGCAATTGCAGTAAGAGCAGACGTTGCAAATGCTGATGATGTTACAAATATGGTGAAACAAACAGTAGATACATTTGGACAAGTTGATATTCTTGTAAATAATGCTGGTGTAACAAAAGATAATTTATTAATGCGTATGAAAGAAGAAGAATGGGATACAGTTATTAATACAAACTTAAAAGGTGTATTCTTATGTACGAAGGCAGTATCTCGTTATATGATGCGTCAACGTCATGGACGTATTGTTAATATCGCTTCTGTTGTCGGAGTAACAGGAAACCCAGGACAAGCGAATTATGTAGCTGCTAAAGCTGGTGTAATTGGATTAACAAAAACATCAGCGAAAGAATTAGCGAGCCGAAATATTACAGTGAATGCAATTGCTCCAGGGTTTATTGCGACTGATATGACGGATGTATTAGATGAAAATATAAAAGCTGAAATGTTAAAGTTAATTCCTGCAGCTCAGTTTGGTGAAGCACAAGATATCGCAAATACTGTAACATTTTTCGCTTCTGATCAAAGCAAATATATTACAGGACAAACGCTAAATGTTGATGGCGGAATGGTAATGTAATAAAAGAATCGATTTCAACTAGTTTTTTTGGACAATATTTAATATAATATTTGAGGGGAGGTGAATGGAATGGCAGATGTTTTAGAGCGTGTAACAAAAATCATCGTTGATCGTTTAGGTGTAGAAGAAACTGAAGTAGTACCAGCTGCGAGCTTTAAAGAAGATTTAGGCGCAGACTCCCTAGATGTAGTAGAACTTGTAATGCAATTGGAAGATGAATTCGAAATGGAAATTTCTGATGAAGATGCTGAAAAGATTGCTACTGTTGGTGATGCTGTGACTTACATAGAGAGTCATCTATAATGCTTAAGTGAAGTCCCGTTTTTTAGCGGGGCTTCTCGGCTTATATCTGGAGGGACCTATGCCGTACCGAAAACATAGAGAAAAAAAATACGAAACAAAATATCGTGAAGCATTTAAAGTATTTCAAGAAAAGATAGGTATTACGTTTACTGATGAAAAATTATTGATTCAAGCATTTACGCATTCATCGTATGTGAATGAGCATCGAAAAAAACCGCATGAAGATAATGAGCGTCTTGAATTCCTTGGAGATGCAGTATTGGAACTAACTGTATCGCAGTATCTGTTTCAAAAATATCCGACAATGAGCGAAGGAGAGTTAACAAAACTACGTGCAGCTATTGTATGTGAGCCATCTCTTGTTCGTTTTGCGAACGAATTGTCATTTGGTAGCCTAGTTTTATTAGGAAAAGGTGAAGAAATGACAGGTGGACGTGAACGACCAGCTTTATTAGCGGATGTCTTTGAAGCGTTTATTGGTGCCCTTTATCTTGATCAAGGGCTAGAAACAGTTTGGGAATTCTTAAAAGAAATTGTATATCCGAAAATTAATGAAGGTGCTTTTTCTCATGTGATGGATTATAAGAGTCAGTTGCAAGAATTGATTCAGCGTGATGGTAGTGGTAATGTTGAGTATCAAATTTTGCAAGAAAAAGGACCAGCTCACAATCGAGAATTTGTGTCACGTGTTACGTTAAATAACGTAGCTTTAGGTCTTGGTAGTGGTAAGTCGAAAAAAGAAGCAGAGCAACAAGCTGCTGCAGAAGCATTAAAAAAATTAAAAGAACAACTATAAGGAATCCCCCTTTGAATGAGGGGGATTCCTTATGCATAGAATGAAACTTTCTTTTTTTTGTAAATAAAAAGAAAGTAAATCCGTATAATAGCTTGTTTTTGTATAGAGAACATTTATAACGACGGAGAATAGGAGGAAGGCCTTTCGTGTTTTTAAAAAGATTAGAAATAGCAGGGTTTAAGTCTTTTGCTGAGCGTGTATCTGTTGACTTTGTCCCAGGTGTAACTTCTGTAGTAGGACCTAATGGAAGCGGGAAAAGTAATATTACTGATGCAATTCGCTGGGTACTTGGTGAACAATCTGCAAAATCATTACGTGGTGCAAAGATGGAGGATATTATTTTTGCAGGTAGTGATACGAGGAGAGCAGTTAATGTTGCTGAAGTAACAATAACTTTAAATAATGAAGATCAACGGTTACCAATTGAATACAATGAGGTGTGTGTAACACGTCGTGTATCTCGTTCAGGTGATAGTGATTTTTATATTAATAAACAATCATGTAGATTGAAAGATATTATCGATTTATTTATGGACTCTGGTATGGGAAGAGAAGCTTTTTCAATTATTAGCCAGGGGAAAGTGGAAGAGATTTTAAGTAGTAAGTCAGAAGAGCGTCGAGGTGTATTTGAAGAAGCGGCAGGTGTACTGAAATACAAACTTCGCAAAAAGAAAGCTGAAGGGAAATTAGCAGAAACACAAGAAAACTTAAATCGTGTACAAGATATAATTCATGAATTAAGTAGTCAAGTAGAACCTTTAGAAAGACAAGCTTCTATTGCGAAAGATTATCTCGAAAATAAAGAAGAATTAGAGAAAGTAGAAGCGGCGCTTATTGTCCATGAAATTGAAGAATTGCATGAGAAATGGGAAGCGCTTCGAAATCAGTTTGGGCATAATAAAAACGAAGAAGTTAAAATGTCAACGAATTTACAAAAAAGTGAAGAAGAGCTTGAGGAATTACGAGGACAATTACAAGCCGTAGATGAGTCTGTAGACTCGTTACAAGAAGTACTTCTTCTTTCTAGTAAAGAGCTAGAAAAACTAGAAGGGCAGCGTGAGTTGCTAAAAGAGAGAAAGCAAAATGCTACGACGCATTGTGCGCAACTTGAGCAGTTAATTGTTGAATTAACAGAGAAAGCTAAAAGTTATGATGGTGAAATTGAGTCAAGTACAGAAGCTTTAATGCAATTTGTGAATGAAGTAAAAGAGTTGGAGCAAAAATTGCATGATAATGAGCAATTGCTTGCTACTTTTGCTGACAATTTAGAGGAACAGATTGAGAATTTAAAAGGTGACTATATTGAACTTTTAAATCAACAAGCTAGTCATCGTAATGAATTATCTATGATCGAAGAACAATCTAAACAGCAAACGTCTAAAAACGAGCGTCTGGATGAAGAAAATGCGAAATATGTAGAAATGCGTATGGAAATTACAGCGAAAAAGACGAAACTTGTAGAAAGTTACGAACAAGTGAAAGAAAAAGTAGCTGGCATTATCTCGAACATACAGAAGACAGAGGCGGCGCTTGGGAAATGTAAGACGCAGTATAGTGAAAATGAAACAAAACTGTATCAAGCATATCAATTTGTGCAACAGGCACGTTCTCGAAAAGAAATGCTTGAAGAGATGCAAGAAGATTATTCTGGCTTCTATCAAGGTGTACGTGAAGTATTGAAAGCTAGAGAAAATAGGTTGCAAGGTATCGAGGGTGCTGTTGCGGAACTGTTAACGGTACCGAAAGAATATGAAGTTGCAATGGAAATCGCTCTAGGTGCAGCAATGCAGCATATTGTTGTACAAACAGAGGAACATGCTCGTAATGCGATTGCATTTTTAAAGCAAAATAAACATGGACGTGCAACGTTTTTACCGCAAGCTGTTATTAAAAGCAGATCGTTATCATTTGAGCAATTACGTATTGTAAATCAACACCCATCGTTTGTAGGTGTGGCGGCAGAACTTGTGCAGTACAACAATAAATATGAAAATGTAGTTTCAAATTTATTAGGAACTGTTATTGTTGCGAAAGATTTACGCGGAGCAAATGAGTTAGCGAAACAACTGCAATACCGTTATCGCATTGTAACAATCGATGGTGACGTAGTGAATCCTGGCGGTTCTATGACTGGTGGGGCGGTAAAACAAGCGAAATCTTCTTTATTAGGACGCCAACGTGAACTAGAAGAGTGGACTCGCAAGTTAACTGATATGGAAGAAAAAACAACGAAGTTAGAAAACTTTGTTAAAGCAGTAAAACAAGAGATTCAAGAAAAAGAAGTGAAAATACGCGAACTAAGGCAAACTGTAGAAGCAGAGCGTGTAGATGAGCAGAAATTAAGAGAAGAGATTAATCGTTTAGAATTAGAAGAACATCGTATTAATGACCGCTTATCTATTTATGATTTAGAGATTGAAGGGTTTTTACAAGATCGAGTAAAAATACAAGGGCGTAAAGAGGAGTTAGAAGGGATTTTAACGAATCTTCAAGCTGATATCACTGAGTTAGATAGTAAAATTGTAGCTTTAACAAAACAAAAAAGTGAGCAACATTCTTCGAAAGAAAAAGTTCAAAAAGAAATGACTGAGTTAAAAGTACTGGTAGCTGAAAAGCAACAACGCTTATCTAATCAAAAAGAAAAAGTTGAACGATTGACGAAGGAAAAAGAAGAAACGGATGCGACACTTGTAAAAACGAAAGAGGATTTAGCGTTCTTAAAACAAGAAATGACATCTAATTCAAGTGGTGAAGAGCAAATTACGAATATGATTGAGAAGAAAGCGTATGATCGTAATCAAACTTCAGAGTTAATTCGCTCTCGTCGTGAACAACGTATATCGTTGCAAGAGAGAGTAGAACATTTAGAACGCGATTTGAAAGAAACGACAGGTAAACATAAATATATTCTTGAAATGTTGAAAGATCAAGAAGTGAAAATAAACCGACTTGATGTCGAGTTGGAAAATAGATTACAACATTTGCGTGAAACATATACGATTTCATTTGAAGCAGCAAAACTAAAATATACAATGACAATGCCTGCAGAAGATGCACGTAAGAAAGTAAAATTAATTAAATTATCCATAGAAGAGTTAGGTACAGTGAACCTAGGGGCAATTGATGAATATGAACGTGTAGCGGAGCGTCATACATTCTTACTAGAGCAGAGAGACGACCTAGAAGAAGCGAAAACGACATTGCACCAGCTTATTACCGAAATGGATGAAGAAATGAAAAAACGCTTTTCTACTACGTTTGAAGGCATTCGAATGGAATTTCAATCGGTATTCTCTGAATTATTTGGAGGCGGTAGAGCGGATTTAGTAATGACCAATCCAGAGGATTTACTAAATACGGGTATTGATATTGTAGCGCAACCGCCAGGGAAGAAATTGCAGAACTTAGGTTTACTTTCAGGTGGAGAGCGTGCTTTAACGGCAATTGCGCTTTTATTTGGTATTTTAAAAGTGCGCCCAGTACCGTTCTGTGTACTAGATGAGGTAGAGGCGGCCCTTGATGAGGCGAATGTAGCTCGTTTTGCACAGTATTTAAAGAAATTCAGTGATGAGACGCAGTTTATTGTAATTACACATAGAAAAGGTACAATGGAAGAGTCTGATGTGTTGTACGGTGTAACAATGCAAGAATCAGGGGTATCTAAACTTGTTTCGGTTCGTTTAGATGACGGGGAAGAACTTATTACAAGTGAATAGAAAGGACGGGAAAGTATGAGTTTTTTTAAAAAACTAAAAGAAAAAATTTCAAAACAAACGGATACAGTTACTGAGAAATTTAAACAAGGATTAGAAAAAACGAGAAATTCATTTGCGGATAAAGTGAATGATTTAGTGTATCGTTACCGTAAAGTGGATGAAGATTTCTTCGAAGAGCTAGAAGAAATCTTAATCGGTGCAGATGTCGGAGTTGCGACGGTAATGGAATTAATTGATCAATTGAAAGAAGAAGTGCAACGCCGTAACATTCAAGATCCAAAAGAAGTACAAGCTGTTATTTCAGAAAAGTTAGTAGGAATTTACAAAGGCGACAGCGATTTTAGTAACGAAATTAATATGCAAGAGGACCAATTAACGGTTGTTTTATTTGTTGGTGTTAACGGTGTAGGAAAAACGACGACAATTGGTAAACTGGCACATAAGTTTAAATCAGAAGGTAAGTCTGTCCTATTAGCGGCAGGAGACACATTCCGTGCTGGAGCGATTGAACAATTAGAAGTATGGGGCGATCGCGTTGGTGTAGAAGTAATTAAACAAGGATCTGGCTCTGATCCAGCGGCGGTTATGTATGACGCTGTACAAGCTGCGAAAGCACGTAAGGTAGACGTATTACTATGTGACACAGCAGGACGCTTGCAAAATAAAGTCAACTTAATGAAAGAGTTAGAGAAGGTGAAGCGCGTAATTGAGCGTGAAGTACCAGGTGCTCCTCATGAAGTATTGCTTGTTATTGATGCAACAACAGGACAAAACGGTTTAAGCCAAGCGAAAACATTCCGCGAGGCGACGAATGTTACTGGTATTGTTTTAACGAAGTTAGATGGAACTGCTAAAGGTGGTATTGTATTAGCGATTCGTAACGAAATGGATGTACCGGTGAAGTTTGTTGGATTAGGAGAGCAAATGGATGACTTGCAGCAGTTTGATCCAGAACAATATGTGTATGGTTTATTTGCGAACTTAGTAGAAACAGAAGAAGTATAAGCGAAAGAAGCGGTATTTCCGCTTCTTTTTCTATAAAAATATATGATGTTAAGAAAAAAACTTGACACTCTTTTGTACTCCATGTAAACTAATTCATGTAAAGGGAAATCACTTAACAAAGGATGATCCAACATGCTCGAAAAAACAACGAGAATGAACTATTTATTTGATTTTTATCAATCGTTGTTAACGCAAAAACAAAGAAGTTATATGTCGCTTTATTATCTAGATGATTTATCTCTTGGTGAAATTGCGGAAGAATTTGATGTAAGTCGCCAAGCCGTGTATGATAACATTAAACGGACTGAAGCGATGCTTGAAGAATATGAAGATAAATTAGTATTACTTCAAAAGTTTCAAGAGCGACAGCGACTTGTTGCAAAGCTAAAACAGCTAATCAGCGAAGAAGAGCATGTGAATGAAGAAATGAAACAAGTTGTTGAAGCTATCGAAAAATTAGATTAGGAGGGCGGCAATATGGCATTTGAAGGATTAGCCGACCGACTTCAACAGACAATGCAAAAAATCCGCGGCAAAGGAAAAGTTTCTGAAGCCGATGTGAAAGAAATGATGAGAGAAGTTCGTCTGGCTCTTTTAGAAGCAGATGTTAACTTTAAAGTAGTAAAAGATTTTATAAAGCGTGTGTCTGAGCGTGCTGTCGGACAAGATGTAATGAAAAGTTTGACACCTGGACAACAAGTAATTAAAATCGTACAGGAAGAACTTACAGAACTTATGGGCGGAGAGCAAAGCAAAATTGCTGTTGCTAATAAGCCACCGACTGTTATTATGATGGTTGGTCTGCAAGGTGCGGGTAAAACGACGACGACAGGTAAGCTTGCGAATTTGCTTCGTAAAAAGCATAATCGTAAACCGATGCTTGTTGCAGCGGATATTTACCGTCCAGCAGCAATTAAACAGCTTGAAACATTAGGGAAGCAATTGGACATGCCTGTATTTTCTTTAGGAGATCAAGTAAGTCCTGTTGAAATTGCGAAACAAGCGATTGCAAAAGCAAAAGAAGATCATCACGATTATGTTTTAATCGATACAGCGGGTCGCCTGCATATTGATGAAGAACTAATGGATGAATTAGCGAAAGTTAAAGAAGTTGCGAAACCGGATGAAATTTTCCTTGTTGTCGATGCGATGACGGGACAAGACGCGGTAAATGTTGCGCAAAGTTTCCATGAACAGTTAGGTTTAACAGGTGTTGTATTAACGAAATTAGATGGTGATACGCGCGGTGGTGCTGCATTATCTATTAAGGCTGTAACAAACACACCGATTAAATTTGCTGGTATGGGTGAAAAACTAGATGCAATTGAAGCGTTCCATCCAGAGCGTATGGCATCCCGTATTTTAGGGATGGGCGATGTCTTAACATTAATTGAAAAAGCGCAAGCTACAGTTGATGAAGAGAAAGCGAAAGAACTTGAGCAAAAAATGCGTACGCTTTCGTTTACGCTTGACGATTTCCTAGAACAACTTGGACAAGTGCGTCAACTTGGGCCGCTTGATGAATTGTTAGGAATGCTTCCTGGTGCAAATAAAATTAAAGGGCTGAAAAATGCGCAAGTTGATGAAAAACAAATTGGGCATATTGAGGCAATTATTCGTTCTATGACTAAATTAGAACGAGAACAACCGGAAATAATCAATGCTAGTCGCAAAAAGCGCATTGCCAAAGGTAGCGGTACAACTGTACAAGAAATCAATCGTCTAATCAAACAATTCGATGACATGAAAAAAATGATGAAGACGATGACGGGAATGCAAAAAGGCAAGAAAAAAGGACTAGGTGGATTGAAGTTTCCATTCATGTAAGGAAAAAAGATGGCTCTGTTAAGAAAAAATACTTTACAAAGCAATAGTCTTTTTGCTAATATAATTATCTGTGTGAAATAAATTCGGAGGTGCTTTATAAATGGCAGTTAAAATTCGTTTAAAACGTATGGGAGCTAAAAAAACTCCTTTCTATCGTGTAGTTGTTGCAGATTCTCGTTCTCCTCGTGACGGACGTTTCATTGAGGAAATTGGAACTTACAATCCAGTTGCTCAACCAGCTGAAGTTAAGATCAACGAAGAAGCAGCATTAAAATGGTTAGGAAATGGTGCTAAACCATCTGATACAGTTCGTAACTTATTCTCTAACCAAGGTATCATGGAGAAATTCCACTTATCTAAACAAGGTAAGTAATTGAGGCAATGACTATGAAGAAGTTAGTCGAGACGATTGTCAAGCCTCTTGTCGATCATCCT
>NZ_JAKUDW010000117.1:0-15736 GCF_022662595.1 Bacillus cereus group sp. BfR-BA-01524
CAGGTTCAAATCCTGTCCCCGCAACCAAATGGTCCCGTGGTGTAGTGGTTAACATGCCTGCCTGTCACGCAGGAGATCGCCGGTTCGACCCCGGTCGGGACCGCCATTTTATATAAAGAAAAGAACGAAACAAGTTGTTTCGTATTTTTTTATTTGTTTTAACAAAAAACTAATAAAGACAGTCAAACTATCCTTAGGACAACTCCTAAGGACTTTTTTATATATTCAAAACCTGTATAATAAAGAGCAGAGAACATTGTGAGTAAAGTAGGTGAAGTCTGTGAGAAAATATGAAGTAACAACAAAATCTTCTGAGGAAACACAAAGATTATCAGAAAAACTAGGTGAACTCGTAGAAGCACAAGATGTAATTATTTTAGAAGGAGATCTTGGAGCTGGTAAGACGACTTTTACAAAGGGACTAGCAAAAGGTCTTGGAGTGAAAAGAGTTGTAAATAGTCCTACCTTTAATATTATTAAAGAATATAAAGGAAGATTACCGCTATATCATATGGACGTGTATCGCTTAGCAGAAAGCGAAGAGGACTTAGGCTTTGATGAGTATTTCTACGGTGAAGGAATTACGGTAGTGGAATGGGCTCATTTAATAGAAGCATATTTACCGAATGAAAAGTTACAAATTAGTTTATTCCATGCGGGAGATGACACAAGAAAAATTATACTCGAGCCAATTGGAGATCGCTATATTAGATTATGTGAGGAGCTATTACAAGATGAAAGTACTAGCAATTGATACTTCAAATTACGTAATGGGTGTATCCCTTATTGAGGAAGGAAACGTGATTGGGGAAATCATTACAAATTTGACGAAAAACCATTCTGTACGTCTTATGCCAGCTGTAGAGCAACTGTTAAAAGAATGTGGTGTAAAACCGAAGGAATTAACTAAAATCGTAGTAGCTGCTGGACCTGGATCATATACAGGTGTTCGCATAGGCGTGACAGCGGCAAAAACATTAGCTTGGTCACTTCAAATACCAATTGTAGGTGTATCAAGTTTAGAGGTAGTAGCTGCAAACGGTGCTAACTTTAATGGGTTAATTTGTCCTTTATTTGATGGAAGACGTGGGCAAATTTATACTGGATTATATACATATGAAGGAGAGCAGTTAACTTCAATAGAAGAAGACCGAATTATTCTTATTGTGGACTGGTTGCAAATGTTAAAAGATAAAGGACAGCCTGTTTTATTTATCGGTAATGATGTTAAATTGCATAAAGAAACAATTATAGAACATTTAGGTGATCAAGCTGTATTCGCTCCTTTTACTAAAAATAATCCAAGACCAAGTGAGCTAGCATTCTTAGGATTACAACAAGAAGAACAAGATGTGCATACGTTTGTTCCAAGCTATCTTCGTTTAGCTGAAGCTGAAACAAAGTGGTTAGAAAGTCAAAACAAGTAGGGGCCTTGCAGAAGATGGATATGATATTTAGAAAGATGGAACTTGATGATATTGCTCAAATTGTAGCTATTGAAGAAGTATCTTTTTCAACTCCTTGGACTGCAGATGCCTTTCACCGTGAATTAACGATGAATGAACATGCACATTATATTGTGTTAGAAAAAGATGGTCGTGTAATCGGATATTGTGGATTGTGGATAATTATTGATGAATCACATATAACAAATATAGCTATTTTGCCAGAATACCGAGGTCAAAAATTAGGAGATGCCTTATTGAAAGCAGTTATTTCAGCAGCGAAAGAACTAGGAGTAAAAACAATGACGCTTGAAGTACGTGTATCAAATGAAGTAGCAAAGCAGTTATACAAAAAATACGGATTTCAAAATGGTGGAATTCGTAAACGATACTATGCAGACAATCAGGAAGATGGTCTTGTAATGTGGGTGAATATATAATGGAAAAAAATACGATTATACTTGGGATTGAAACGAGCTGTGATGAAACAGCGGTAGCGGTTGTTAAAAATGGAACGGAAATTATTGCGAATGTCGTTGCATCACAAATCGAAAGTCATAAACGTTTTGGCGGGGTTGTACCAGAGATTGCATCCCGTCATCATGTAGAAGAAATTACAGTTGTGTTAGAAGAAGCTTTAAAAGAAGCAAATATCACATTTGATGATATTGATGCAATTGCTGTAACAGAAGGGCCTGGTTTAGTAGGAGCACTTCTAATTGGGGTAAATGCAGCGAAGGCAGTAGCGTTTGCACATGATATTCCGCTAGTCGGTGTTCATCATATTGCTGGTCATATTTATGCGAACCGTTTAGTAAAAGAAGTTCAATTCCCGCTATTATCACTTGTTGTATCTGGTGGGCATACAGAACTTGTTTATATGAAAGAACATGGTTCATTTGAAGTAATTGGTGAAACGCGAGATGATGCAGCTGGAGAAGCCTATGATAAAGTAGCTCGTACGTTATCTATGCCATATCCAGGTGGTCCGCATATTGATCGTCTTGCACATGAAGGAGAACCAACAATTGATTTGCCTCGTGCATGGCTAGAACCGAATTCATATGATTTTAGCTTTAGTGGATTGAAATCAGCAGTTATCAACACTGTGCATAACGCGAAACAACGTGGTATAGAAATTAAACCAGAAGATTTAGCGGCAAGTTTCCAAGAAAGTGTAATAGATGTACTTGTAACGAAAGCAGCTCGTGCAGCAGAAGCTTATAATGTAAAGCAATTACTTCTTGCTGGTGGAGTAGCTGCTAATAAAGGACTTCGTGCGCGATTAGAAGAGGAATTTGCACAAAAAGAAAACATTGAACTAATTATTCCACCGCTATCTTTATGCACAGATAATGCAGCAATGATTGCAGCGGCAGGGACAATTGCGTATGAACAAGGCAAGCGTGCAACATTAGCCTTAAATGCGAATCCAGGATTAGATATTGAAGCATAGTTATGCACATAATTAACCACAGCTTGTGGATAAAACCCATATTATCTGTTGATAATATGGGTTTTGTTGTGTATATGAAGTGTTGATAACTTTTTTGTTAGTTGTGGGTAATGTGGAAAAGCTGTTTTAGTAGCTATTTTATAAAGGTGGATATGTGTATAAGTTTGTGGATAAACTAGATGAAGTCTGACCTTTGAATGTATTGTTTTTCGGGAAATAAAAAGTAGGAAGATATCCCTGAAAAACATTTTGAAATATCCCTCCATTATAGAGGGTGCTGATATTGTCAATCCTTGTCGGTAAATCGATATTTCGTGTCGAATCGTTTATATATATAAGGTTACGATAGATGTATTTGAAAAATTGTTGAAATATCCCGAGTTACCATTGATATATTCAAAAAATTATTTATGTACTTAAAAAAAGATGTCGCATAGTCAGAAATCATGACTGATGAGACATCTTCCTTATTTATTAAATACTCTTATACATGCAGCTCTTCCCATTCTGCCATACAAGTTTCAAGTTGTTCTTGTAGCGTTTGTTTTTTAGTTGTAATTTCACTCGCTTTTTCATAATCTGCATATATTTCTGGTAAGCAAAGTTGATCTTCTAACGTAGCAATTTCTTCTTCTAAGTTTACGATGTTTTGTTCTAGTTCTTCAATTTTTCGAGTGCGTTGACGTTCTAATTGTTTACGCTCTTTTTCTTCGAGATAATTTAATTTTTCTTGAGCTACAGTTTTTTGAACAGGTGCCTGATTTTCTTGCTGTTCTTGTTGTTCAAATGCTGCGCGTTCAATCATTTCATTTTTCTTCTCCACATAGTAATCGTAATCCCCTAAATATTCCTGTGCACCTTCTGTTGATAACTCAACCACAGTCGTTGTTACACGGTTAATAAAGTAGCGGTCATGTGAGACAAATAGAAGAGTCCCTGGATAATCAATTAAAGCATTCTCTAAAATCTCTTTACTATTTAAATCAAGGTGGTTCGTAGGCTCATCCAGAATTAATAAATTTGACTTTTGCATCATAAGTTTCGCAAGAGCTAATCGAGCTTTTTGTCCACCACTAAGGGAAGATACTGGTTTCAGTACATCATCTCCTGTGAATAAAAAATTCCCAAGTATAGTACGGATTTCTTTTTCAGGTTGCAGTGGATATTCATCCCATAGTTCATTTAAAACCCGTTTAGAAGATGTTAAGTTTGCTTGCTCTTGATCATAATAACCAACAGATACATTTGATCCGAAAGAAACATCACCATTTAATAGTGGTAACTTATTCACAATAGATTTTAATAATGTAGATTTCCCAATTCCGTTTGGACCAACTAAAGCAACACTATCTCCGCGAGTTAAGCGCATAGTTACGTTTTCAATTATAGGGTCCTCATCATAGCCAATGGTTGCATCCTTTACTTGTAAAACATCATTTCCACTTTGCTTTTCAATATCGAAGTGGAATGATGCTGACTTAGAATCACCTAATGGTCTCGTTAATAATTCCATTCTGTCTAGTTGTTTACGGCGACTTTGAGCACGTTTCGTTGTAGAGGCGCGAGCTATATTCTTTTGAACGAAGTCCTCAAGTTTTGCGATTTCATCTTGTTGTTTTTCGTAACGTTTCATTTCTTGCTCGTATAAGGCTGATTTTAAGTCTAAATATTTACTGTAGTTACCAACAAATCGTCTGCTTTCTTTATTCGAAATTTCATATACTTGTGTAACGAGTTTGTCTAAGAAATAACGGTCATGTGAAACGATTAATATTGCGCCAGGATAACCTTGTAAATATTGCTCAAGCCATGTTAATGTTTCGATGTCTAAATGGTTTGTAGGCTCGTCCAAAATAAGTAAGTCTGGTTTTGTTAATAATAATTTCCCGAGAGCTAATCTTGTTTTTTGCCCACCGCTTAAAGTAGAAATCGTCGTCTGGTGCGTTTCAACTGGGAAGCCAAGGCCGCTTAAAATGGAGCGAATATCCGCTTCATATTGATATCCACCTTGATCTTTATAATTGAGTTGCAATTGGTCATAATCAGCTAACAATCTTTCATATATAGCTTCGTTTGAAAAGTTTTCTTCTTTTCCCATTTCTTGCTCAAGCCTTCGAAGTTTTGTCTCCATTTGCTGTAAGTGGGTAAAGACGGTTAGCATTTCATCCCAAATTGTTAAAGACGTTTCTAGGCCGGTATTTTGAGCTAAATACCCGATTGAGACATCTTTCGGTTTTATAATTTCGCCACCATCATGTGATAATTCACCAGCGATAATTTTTAATAATGTAGATTTTCCAGCTCCATTCCTTCCAACTAATGCGATACGATCTTTTGTTTGTACTTCCAATTTTATGTTTGCAAGAATTGTTTCTGCACCGTATAATTTCGAAAGTCCATTTACTTGTAATAAAATCAATGTTTTCACCTCAAATAATTTCTTAACTTTGCCATGTTTATATTTCTCAATCATACTAAAAATAGTGTATAGTTTAAAATAAGAGAGAATACTTCTTCTCTTTATTATACAAGGAATTTAATGAGTGCTAAACTTCTGTATTTGATTAAAGTATATGAATAAAGATAGGAAGAGAGGAGAGGTCATATGGATCAGCAAAAGATTCCACAAGCCACTGCTAAAAGATTGCCTCTATACTATCGATTTATCCAAAACTTATCTCTTTCTGGTAAGCAGCGTGTTTCATCGGCCGAATTGAGTGAAGCGGTAAAAGTAGATTCCGCAACAATACGAAGAGATTTTTCGTATTTTGGAGCGTTAGGGAAAAAGGGATACGGATATAACGTAAATTATTTATTATCATTTTTCCGCGAAACACTTGATCAAGATGATATAACGCGTGTAGCACTTATTGGAGTAGGTAATTTAGGGACCGCTTTCTTACATTATAATTTCACGAAAAACAATAATACAAAAATTGAAATGGCATTTGATGTTAGTGAAGAGAAAGTTGGAACAGAAATCGGGGGCATTCCTGTATACCATTTAGATGAATTAGAAGAGAGATTATCAAATGATATACAAGTGGCAATATTAACAGTACCGGCTACAGTAGCACAAGCTGTAGCAGATAGATTAGCTGAAACGAGCGTGCATGGTATTTTGAATTTCACACCAGCACGATTAAACGTATCAGAGAATATTAGAATTCATCATATTGATTTAGCTGTAGAGTTACAAACATTAGTTTACTTTTTGAAAAACTATCCACAATAAAACGCAGAGGAAGCGACCTCTGCGTTTTATTATTGTTTCTTCTTTGTGAATTTAACTAATATAAGGCGAAGTGCCAAATTAAAATCAATTGTTGCCATAACTGCAAATAGTATTGTCCACACATTCCAGATTGTATCTGTCACGTTCGTAATGGCGAAGCGTGTAAAGATACATCCAAGAAGGAAGTATAGTGCAGCCATGAACAATGGTGAGTTTCTCATACAAAAAATCCTCCGATAAAGCCTTGCATTTTTTCAGCTTCTTTAATCATTTCTTGAATTTGCTCATTGCTCATAAAAATTTGCCCAATAGCGACTAATGTATTCATCGCAACATGAGCTGCAATCGGAACGATAATACGCTTCGTCTTCACATATAAGAAGGCGAATACGAGCCCCATAGCAGTGTATACCAATAAGTGAGTAAAATCAAAATGGATTGCTGCAAATACAAGCGAACTAATGATAGCTGCAATAAAGAAGTTAAACTTCTTATAAAGTGTACCAAATAAAATTTTTCTAAATACGATTTCTTCCAAGATAGGTCCGATTATAGATACGACAATAAGGAACCAAGGTGTCGTTCTTGCAATTTCCATCAGTTTCATTGTATTTTCTGAACCTTGTTTAATTCCTAGCAGCTGCATCTCGATCATACCGGCAACTATTTGTGAAAAGAAAGCCAAGAAGAAGCCGATGAAAATCCATCCAATAGTAGCTGGAACAGAAGAGCGCATTGCATCTAAATGCCTGTCACGAATGTCTGTTCTAAGTAACCAAAGAACGATACATAATGCAACAAAGAAGCTAATAATCGCCCAGTGTCCCGTTATGATTTGTCCTTTTTCCTCCATGGTAAATCCTCTATTATCATAGAGTCCTGTTTTTAGGAGAAGTGGTAATCCAACAATTCCAGATAACTGCATTAAAATGTATGTAACGATAATCCACCAGTATTGTTTCTTCAAATAGTTTAACCATCCTTTCTAACTCTAGTGTATGAGATGAGGTAGGATAACATGTAAATATGTTATCTACGATATAAACTTTCATTCGAATTATGATTTTTTTGTAAATCCGTATTTGAAATTAAAGTAGGAGACAGGAAAAAGTTGTACGTTTAGCGAAAACAACTTAGGGTGTCTTTCATATTGTAACATACGAGTAGGGGAAACAACGATTCATATAGTAAAGGCAGTATTCTATATAGAAAGTTTATATAGTAATTTGCGAAAAAATTATGATTTTTTTACTTGCAAAAGAAATTGAGATTATTTATTATTATAAGTGTGTTAGCACTCGGGTGACTTGAGTGCTAATAAATAAAATTTACATAACAAAATGAGGAGGTTATTGTTCATGCTAAAGCCATTAGGTGATCGCGTTGTAATTGAGCTTGTTCAAGCAGAAGAAAAAACAGCAAGTGGTATTGTATTACCAGATACTGCAAAAGAAAAACCACAAGAGGGTAAAGTTGTTGCAGTAGGTACTGGTCGAGTGCTTGAAAATGGTGAGCGTGTTGCTTTAGAGGTAGCAGCAGGTGATCTTATCATCTTCTCAAAATATGCAGGTACTGAAGTGAAATATGAAGGTACAGACTACTTGATTTTACGTGAAAGTGACATTTTAGCAGTTATCGGTTAATTATATAAATCTTAAAAAATCCAAGGGGGTCAATTATTATGGCAAAAGATATTAAATTTAGTGAAGAAGCACGTCGTTCGATGCTTCGCGGTGTCGACACTCTTGCAAACGCAGTAAAAGTAACGCTTGGACCAAAAGGTCGTAACGTTGTACTTGAGAAAAAATTTGGTTCACCACTTATTACAAATGATGGTGTAACAATCGCAAAAGAAATCGAATTAGAAGATGCATTCGAAAACATGGGTGCGAAATTAGTAGCAGAAGTTGCTAGCAAAACAAACGATGTAGCTGGTGACGGAACAACAACTGCAACTGTATTAGCGCAAGCTATGATTCGTGAAGGTCTTAAAAACGTAACAGCTGGTGCTAACCCAATGGGTCTTCGTAAAGGTATCGAAAAAGCTGTTACTGCTGCAATTGAAGAATTAAAAACGATTTCTAAACCAATCGAAGGCAAATCTTCTATCGCACAAGTAGCTGCTATTTCTGCAGCTGACGAAGAAGTAGGTCAATTAATCGCTGAAGCAATGGAGCGCGTTGGTAACGACGGCGTTATTACTTTAGAAGAGTCTAAAGGATTCACAACAGAATTAGACGTAGTAGAAGGGATGCAATTTGATCGTGGATATGCATCTCCTTACATGATTACTGATTCTGACAAAATGGAAGCAGTTCTTGATAACCCATACATCTTAATTACTGACAAAAAGATTTCTAACATCCAAGAAATCTTACCAGTATTAGAGCAAGTGGTACAACAAGGTAAACCACTTCTTATCATTGCTGAAGATGTAGAAGGCGAAGCTTTAGCTACATTAGTAGTGAACAAACTTCGTGGTACATTCAATGTAGTAGCTGTTAAAGCTCCTGGATTTGGTGACCGTCGTAAAGCAATGCTAGAAGATATCGCAATCTTAACTGGTGGCGAAGTAATCACTGAAGAATTAGGTCGTGACTTAAAATCTGCTACAGTTGAATCTTTAGGACGTGCTGGTAAAGTTGTTGTTACAAAAGAAAACACAACTGTAGTTGAAGGTATTGGAAATACAGAGCAAATCGCAGCTCGCATTGGTCAAATTCGTGCGCAATTAGAAGAAACAACTTCTGAATTCGATCGTGAAAAATTACAAGAGCGTCTTGCGAAACTTGCAGGTGGCGTAGCAGTAATTAAAGTCGGTGCAGCAACTGAAACTGAGTTAAAAGAGCGCAAACTTCGCATTGAAGATGCACTTAACTCAACTCGTGCAGCAGTAGAAGAAGGTATCGTTGCAGGTGGTGGTACTTCACTTATGAACGTATACACGAAAGTAGCTTCTATCGTAGCTGAGGGCGACGAAGCAACAGGTATCAACATCGTACTTCGCGCACTAGAAGAGCCAGTTCGTCAAATCGCAATCAACGCTGGTCTAGAAGGATCTGTAGTTGTAGAGCGTCTAAAAGGCGAAAAAGTAGGCGTTGGTTTCAACGCAGCTACTGGCGAATGGGTTAACATGCTTGAGTCTGGTATCGTAGATCCAGCTAAAGTAACTCGTTCTGCACTTCAAAACGCAGCATCTGTTGCAGCTATGTTCTTAACAACTGAAGCTGTAGTAGCTGACAAACCAGAACCAAATGCACCAGCAATGCCTGACATGGGCGGCATGGGCATGGGCGGTATGGGCGGAATGATGTAATTCCGTTTGCCCTAAAAAACATCCATTTCTATATAGAAATGGATGTTTTTTTATGTTTTTTAGAAAAGGAAATGAATTTCTGTAGAATTTTGTCGCTTTCTCTCTTGACCATATAGATACTTCATTGTTAGAATCTAGGAAGATAATATAAAACGATCCTTCATATATCCTCAATGATATGGTTTGAGAGTCTCTACCGGGTTACCGTAAACAACCTGACTATGAAGGCAGTGTGTCTTATATTTATAAAGAGCGGAGACTATCTTTCTTTATAAAGCCAGACCCCTGCCTTTTCTTTGTTATGAGACTAGAGGCGGAGGACTGGCTTTTTTTATTATATTAGTAATGCTTTTCGCCAAATTGGTGAAAATATTTATATACGAGAACTAACGTTGGGGTGATTATTTTGAAGAAGCAACACGATACAATTATCGTTTTAGATTTTGGAAGTCAATACAATCAGTTAATAGCACGTCGAATTCGTGAGTTCGGTGTATACAGTGAACTTCATCCACATACAATTACTGCAGAAGAAATTAAAGCAATGAATCCAAAAGGGATTATTTTCTCTGGTGGACCAAATAGCGTATACGGTGAAGGTGCATTACATTGTGATGAAAAAATCTTCGAACTAGGTTTACCGATCTTCGGTATCTGTTACGGTATGCAGCTTATGACACAACACTTCGGTGGTAAAGTAGAGCGTGCCAACCACCGTGAGTACGGAAAAGCTGTTCTTAAAGTAGAGAACGAATCAAAATTATATGCGAACCTTCCAGAAGAGCAAGTTGTATGGATGAGTCATGGCGACTTAGTAACTGGTTTACCTGAAGGATTCGTAGTAGACGCAACAAGTGAGTCTTGCCCAATTGCTGGTATGAGCAATGAAGCGAAAAACTTATACGGTGTACAATTCCACCCAGAAGTACGTCACTCTGAGCACGGTAACGATTTAATTAAAAACTTCGTATTCGGCGTATGTGGTTGTTCTGAAGGATGGAACATGGAGAACTTTATCGAAGTAGAATTAGAAAAGATTCGTGAAACTGTTGGAGACAAAAAAGTACTATGTGCACTTAGTGGCGGCGTAGACTCTTCTGTTGTAGCAGTATTAATTCATAAAGCAATCGGTGATCAGTTAACATGTATTTTCGTTGACCACGGCTTACTTCGTAAAGGTGAAGCAGAAGGCGTTATGAAAACATTTAGCGAAGGCTTCCATATGAACGTTATTAAAGTGGATGCACAAGAACGTTTCATGAACAAGTTAAAAGGTGTAGAAGATCCAGAACAAAAACGTAAAATCATCGGTAACGAATTCATTTACGTATTTGATGATGAAGCATCTAAATTACAAGGTATGGACTTCCTAGCACAAGGTACACTTTACACAGATATCGTTGAGAGTGGTACAGCAACTGCACAAACAATTAAATCTCACCATAACGTTGGTGGACTTCCAGAAGACATGCAGTTCAAATTAATTGAGCCTTTAAATACGTTATTTAAAGATGAAGTACGTGTATTAGGATCTGAACTAGGAATTCCTGATGAAATCGTATGGCGTCAACCATTCCCAGGTCCTGGTCTTGGTATTCGTGTATTAGGTGAAATCACAGAAGAGAAATTAGAAATCGTTCGTGAATCTGATGCGATTTTACGTGAAGAAATTATTAAAGCAGGATTAGACCGCGAAATCTGGCAATACTTCACGGCGCTTCCTGGTATGCGTAGCGTAGGTGTTATGGGTGACGAGCGTACTTACGATTACACAGTAGGTATCCGTGCAGTAACATCGATCGATGGTATGACAGCTGACTGGGCACGTATCCCTTGGGACGTACTAGAGAAAATCTCTGTTCGTATCGTAAACGAAGTAAAACACGTTAACCGTATCGTGTATGATGTAACGAGTAAGCCACCAGCAACTATTGAGTGGGAATAGTATTGTAATAAAAAAGATCCATCTATCATTCGTGAATAGATGGATCTTTTTGTTTTTGCTATTAATACGAACGAAAATATAAAAAAATATAAAAATGTTCGCTTTTAAATTGACAAAAATACATTCAAGAGTTAATATGAGTATGTAATTCAAACGAAAAGTGAATATTATGCCGTCGTATAATATCGGGGATATGGCCCGAAAGTTTCTACCTAGCTACCGTAAATGGCTTGACTACGAGGCGTTTGTATAAAGATGAGGGGAAACTTGTCTTTGTTTATAGAACGCTTCCATGTATATATGCAATGGAAGCCTTTTTTATTTCTCGGGATAAAAGAGGGCTAGGAGAAATACGGCGAGTAATCATATAACGGGGGAAACGTAAGATGAAACGCTATTTTCAGTTTGATGAACTCGGTACAAATTATAAAACAGAGTTCATAGCAGGGTTAACGACATTTCTATCTATGGCTTACGTACTATTTGTCAATCCTGCTACGCTGTCGCTTGGAAATGTTAAAGGGTTACCAGCAGGTACAGGGATGGATCCAGGTGCAGTATTCGTTGCTACGGCATTAGCGGCAGCAATCGGTTCGTTAATTATGGGTATTTTCGCGAAGTATCCAATTGCTTTAGCGCCAGGTATGGGAATTAACGCGTTCTTTGCTTATACAGCAGTGTTAACGATGGGTATTCCGTGGCAAACGGCCATTGCCGGAACATTAATGTCAGGTATTATCTTTATTATTCTTACTGCTTCAGGTATTCGTGAAAAAATCATTAATGCAATTCCATCGGAGTTAAAGTTTGCAGTAGCGGCAGGTATCGGATTGTTCATTGCCTTCCTTGGATTCCAAAATGCCGGAATTATCGTGAAAAATGATGCTGTTCTTGTTGGGTTGGGGGATTTAACAAAGGGCACAACGTTACTAGCAATCTTCGGGGTTGTTACTACAATCATCTTCATGATTAAGAAAGTTAATGGTGCAGTGTTTTATGGTATGATTCTTACGGCAATCTTAGGAGTAGCGACAGGATTAATTGATACTCCAAAAGCTGTAGTGGGAGCAATACCGAGTCTAGAACCAACGTTCGGTGTGGCATTAACGCACTTTGGAGATATTTTCACTGTTCAAATGGGGATTGTTATTATAACGTTCTTCTTTATCGATTTCTTTGATACAGCAGGTACGCTTGTAGCGGTTGCGAATCAAGCTGGATTAATGAAGAACAATAAATTACCACGTGCAGGAAAAGCATTATTTGCAGATGCGATTGCGACTGTAATTGGTGCGATCTTGGGTACATCAACAACAACGTCTTACATTGAATCGTCTGCAGGGGTAGCAGCGGGAGGACGTTCTGGATTTACAGCAGTTGTAACAGCAGGATTCTTCTTACTGGCACTATTCTTCTCGCCATTACTAAGTGTTGTAACGCCAGCTGTAACGGCACCAGCTTTAATTATTGTAGGAATATTGATGGTTTCTTCCTTAGGGGAAATTGATTGGAAGAAATTCGAGATTGCAGTACCAGCATTCTTTACAATTATCTCTATGCCACTTACGTATAGTATCGCAACTGGGATTGCGATTGGATTTATCTTCTATCCAATTACAATGGTTGTGAGTGGTCGTCGTAAAGAGGTTCATCCGATTATGTATGTTATGGGAGTTTTATTCGTACTATATTTCATCTACGTTCGTAAATAAAAGGGGTTTTTTAAAAGGTCTAGACTTAAGGGGAGTCTAGACCTTTTTTGCGTCTTCAGAAAATCTTAAGGATTTCCGAGCGTTTTTCTTCAGAAGTTTTCCTATAATAGAAGTTAGGGATTAAAAAAGTAATGGGGGGAGATATTGTGGCACACGAAACAATACTTGTCGTAGATGATGAAAAAGAAATTCGGAATTTAATTACAATCTATTTAAAGAATGAAGGATATAAAGTATTACAAGCAGGGGACGGAGAAGAAGGGCTACTTTTACTGGAAGAAAATGAAGTGCATCTAGTCGTATTAGATATTATGATGCCGAAAGTAGATGGTATTCATATGTGTATGAAAGTAAGAGAATCGAAAGAGATGCCTATTATTATGCTTTCTGCGAAAACGCAAGATATGGATAAGATTTTAGGATTAACAACAGGAGCAGATGATTACGTAACGAAGCCCTTTAATCCATTAGAGTTAATTGCACGAATTAAATCTCAGTTACGCCGTTATATGAAAATGAATGGTTTTGCTATTCAAAATGAGGACGAGCTAGAAATTGGAGAGATGAAAATAAACATCTCGACCCATAAAGTTATTGTAGAGGGAGAAGAAGTGAAACTAACCCCGAGGGAATTTTCAATTTTAGAATTGCTAGCTAGAAATCCAGGTATGGTGTTTAGTGCGGAGCAAATTTATGAAAAGGTGTGGAACGAACGATCTTTCCAGTCTGATAATACTGTAATGGTGCATATTCGAAAAGTACGTGAAAAGATTGAGGAGAATCCAAGGAAGCCTAGATATATAAAAACAGTATGGGGAGTGGGGTATAAGATTGAAAAAGATATTTAATCCGTTTACTTATGTTAGGAAAATCCGAGAATTGATTGGAAAGATAGTAAAAAGTGTGAAACGAAGTGTACGAATTCAACTTATTACTGCGTTTACTGCTTGTGCCTTATTAGGGCTTTTGTCAGCAAAGGCAGCAGCGCCGTTTTTTGAGAATGCGAATCGGGAGGCTACGATTGATTATCGTGCTGGTATGGAACAAATTAATCATCAGGCTCAAGGAGCGGCAAATAGTTCGGTTCATGAAAATAAATTAGAAGCCATATCAAATATGATTGAAATGGAGAACCAAAATTTAGAACAAGGGTCTAGAGCTTTAAAGATATTGGTTACTGATGAAAGTGGTAAAGTTTTATATAAAACAAAGCAGGCACAAGAAGAACAAATCGATTTGCATAATACAATTCGTAATGCAGCGTCATTTGCGATTAATTATACAGATGGTAGAAATGTATTTGAAAGTACAAGAAAAGAGTTTATATCTTTTTCACCTATTACTATTGAAGGAAAGAATTTGTACATGTTTGTTAGCGGAATTCCAGAGGGAGAGGTAATGTATGACACACAAGAAGGACCATTCCCATTTTTAATTGGTGTCCTTGTATTCATTTTCTCTTTCTTCTATATAACAAAGAGAAAGATGAAGCAGATTGAAGCAATGGCAGAAGGTGTAAAGGAAATAGAAAAAGGAAACTTAGCGTACCGCATTGAGAAGAAAGGTGAAGATGAGATTGCGTCTTTAACTGAGAATATTAATAATATGGCGGAAGAGCTTATGAATAATATAGAAAAGGAACGTAAATTAGAGAAGCAGAAGAATGAGCTTATTACGAATGTATCTCACGATTTACGTACACCGCTGACTTCTATTATGGGTTACTTGCGATTACTTAGAGATTCTAAATATGAAAATAAAGAACAACATGATGAGTATACGAGAATTGCTTTTGCAAAGTCGGAGCAGTTAAAGAATTTAATAGAAGATTTATTTGAGTATACGAAGTTAACAAATGAGCAAGTTATATTAGAAAAACAAGAGGTTTGTATAAATGAGTTACTCGAGCAATTAATAGAAGAGTTAGTGCCGCAGGCAGAAGAGCATGGGCTTACGTTTGTTAAGAAGTTTCCTGAGGAACGTACTTATGCAGCGATTGATTCGGAAAAGATGGTCCGTGTATTTGATAATCTATTAATGAACGCGATTAAGTATAGTAAAGATGATGGGGAGATAAAAGTTTCTCTTCAAAGGCAGCGCCGGAATATACAAATTGTAATTGCGAATCATAGTGAAGAGTTTACGAGAGAAGAGTTAGGGAGTTTGTTTGAACGTTTCTATAAGAAGGATCAATCTCGAAGTAGAGTAACAGAAGGTTCTGGACTTGGGCTTGCGATTGCGAAAAGTATTGTTGAGTTGCAAGGTGGCAGTATTCGAGCGGAATATGAGGATGGTATTATTCAGTTTATTGTCTCGTTACCAATTATAGAAAAATAATAAATGAATAGAATGGTATATGATAAAAAGGCTTATTTTAAAGGGAATAAGCCTTTTTATATTTTTTTAGAAAAACATGTTGACGATTAAGGTTTAGAAGTGTAATATAGGACAAGTCGCCGATGCAATAACGCAGAACGCGGCAAACGAAATAAAAAACTTAGTTGACATTAACTAACGAAGATGTTAACATAAGGAAGTCGCAAATGAGCGACCAAGTAGTTCTTTGAAAACTGAACGAAACAAACAACGTGAAACGTCAATTTTTATTTTTAGATGCTAGACAAACT
>NZ_JAKUDW010000118.1:0-15565 GCF_022662595.1 Bacillus cereus group sp. BfR-BA-01524
CAAAAACCAGCTGAGCAAAAGCCTGCTGAAGAAGCAAAATCTTTAAGCGAGTTCGAACAACGTGTTGTTGAATTAACAAACGCTGAGCGTGCAAAACAAGGCTTACCAGCACTAAAAATCGATACTGAATTAAGCAAAGTAGCACGTATTAAGTCTGAAGACATGCAAAAAAACAACTACTTTGATCATAACAGCCCTACATACGGGTCTCCGTTTGACATGATGAAGAAATTTGGTATTTCTTATACATCTGCAGGTGAAAACATCGCTCAAGGCCAACGTACACCTGAAGAAGTAGTACAAGCTTGGATGAACAGCGCTGGACACCGTGCAAACATCTTAAATAACGGCTTCACTCACATCGGTGTTGGTTATGTAGAAAGCGGCAACTACTGGACACAACAATTTATTACAAAGTAAATAGATTAAAAGAGTCTTCTCATAATGAGAAGACTCTTTTTTAAGTTTCATAGCTTTCTATTATGTATGAATAGAAAATATATAACATAAATAGCATAGATCCACAGCTTATTACACTAAGCAATACATAAAATCCCCACTCTAATTTCAAAAACAATGAAAACAATATACTACATGCCATCACTTGAAAAATCCGTCTACTTACTAAACGAATTTTTTGTAATTTAATTGGGTCTTTTTCTTTACCTTTTATTTTCTTAAATTCTTTACTCAGCATAAAAAGAAACATACTAATCCCAATCGTTAATCCTGTTTGAAAGAATATCAAATCCCCAAAATTAATAAAGAGGATAAGCATATGAATAAACAACATAAATAACGTAATTTTCTTTATAAATCCATCTATAATACAATGCTCTCTTTCATTAAACTTAAATATATTATGTGAAATAATATACAAAAATCCATATGAAAAAATAATAAAACAAGGAATAAATGCTACAACAACTTGTTTACTCATAAACTCGTTTGGCTCACCATTTACATTCCAATGTACTGCCATACGATTTGGTAAATAGGGATAGAGACATAGAGTAAGTAAAAGACAAGCGAAAAACATTCCAAGTACATACTTATATTTGATCAAGTAATTCTCACCTCTCTTTTCTCTTAACGGCTTCGCCTCTTTTAGAGAAATCCCTGCAAAAATCTACTTTTTTCAAATTAAAACTTATACTTTACGCATTTTCTTTTTGAAATTCTTTTATTTTATTATTTAACTTTGTAGGAAACGGCACATCAACTTCAATCGCTTCTTTCGTAATTGGATGCAAGAAATTTATCTTCATCGCATGTAATGCTTGACTGGACATATATTTTGTTTGTCCACCATATAATACATCCCCAACTAGCGGATTACCATTATGGCTCATATGAACACGGATTTGATGCGTTCTACCCGTTTCTAATTGTAACGTTACGAAAGTCGTGTTTTGCTTCTTAAAATACTTTTCTACTTTATAATATGTGATAGCTTGGTCACCTTTTGGAGAAATACGACGCCTTGTAGCATGATGGCGATCCCTTCCGATAGCAGCATCAATCGTTCCTTGTTTCTTCTTTACTTTCCCTTCAACGAGCGCTGCGTACGTCCTTTTAATTTTTCTTTCCATTAATAAACGATCCATAATTGCACCAGCAATTCTATGCTTAGCAAATACGACACCACCTGTCGTATCTTTATCTAAACGATGAATATGACGCACCTTCGTCTCTAAACCTTGCATTTGAAAATGAAAAGCAACAAGATTTGCAAGCGTCCCGGTTCCACCTTTTTCAGCAGGATGTGTGTCCATTTTCTCTGGTTTATTTACGATGAGTACGTGATCATCTTCGTATACTACATGTAATTCACCATATTCTGGATCTACACCGTACTCTTCCCCCGCAAACATATGAACTTGTAACTTATCGTTCTCTTTTAAAAGCTCATTCCATCTTCTTTGTTCCCCGTTAACCGTAACACCTTTTTCCATACGAAGCTGATGCAATAGCTTTTTCGGTATTTCCCATTCTACTTTTAATACCGATTCAATACTTATACCATTCCATTTAGCTGGAACGGTAATTTCACACCATTCGCCCTTTTTCTTTGTTTCCATACTGTTTATCACCTTATTTCTATTGATTCTCTCATTGTAACGGAAAACACACTTTGGTGCACCGTCAAAAATAGAGGACAGTCTTATAATAGACTGCCCCTCAAGCTCTAAGCCTTTTCATTTCTAACAATACTTCTTCAGCTTTTTGTTCATACGATAAATCTTTAAAGAAATCCGCCAACCTTTTATAGTCATTGTAAGCATCTAATAAATCGTCCATCCTTTCTATTTTCATCACTTGTTGTTTTTGTTTCATTTTTACTGGATAACGATAACCTGATACTTCTTGTATTTTATAATACTCATCCTCTACTTGAACGACCTTTACAAGTTCTTCCTCCTCTGCATCCATCGTATACCCGTCAAATTCTCTAAGTAGTTCATAAATGATATGAGTCCATTCATCTTTTGGATAAAATCCCTTTTCTAACCGATAACCGACAATGCGATACATATGCCCATCGTTTTCTGCAAACTGTACTGTATCATTTAACTTAAACTTAAAATAACGAAACATTGCCTTCACCTACTTGTATGTAATGTTCTTATCACATACTATTTGCAAAATGTAGGCCTTGCTATTCATAAAAAAATGCTCATCAATATGATGAGCATTTTTTACGATGATTTTTCTCGTTTTTTTCGAAATGGTAACCACCAATTCCAGTCTCCAAATAACTTCATTAAGCTTGGAACGAGCATAAGACGAATAATTGTTGCATCAAGAAATATTGCTAATGCAACGCCAAGCCCCATCTGCTTTACTGGTAAAATATCAGTAAATGCGAATGCACCAGTTACAACAATCATTATTAAAGCAGCTGATGTAATGATTCTACTTGTTGAAACGAGCCCTTCTAACGTTGCTTGATCATTATCGCCTGTTTCTTCATAGAGCTCATGAATACGTGAAATAAGAAATACTTCATAATCCATACTAAGCCCAAATACGAGACCAAAAATGAAGATTGGTAAGACAAACAGAACCGGACTCGCTTCTAAACCGAAATGACCACCTTCAAATAACCAAACAACAATTCCAATGGTTGCACTTAAACTAAGTATATTCATAATAATTGCCTTAATTGGAATGAGTATAGATCGGAATGCAAATAATAATATAACAAAGGTCGATCCAAATATAACAGACATACCAATTACGACTTTATCTTTAATTTCATCTTCTAATTCTTGTTGAAACGTCGTCATTCCGCCTAGATAATACGTAACATCCGTTTCTTTATAGTTCTTTTTAAAGTCACGCACCCACTGTTTTGCAGTCTCTGTACGTGGTTTTGTTTTCAAAAAGACTTCTATCGTCGTCTTATTCCCTTTCGTGTATGCTTCAAATACAGGAGTTAGTTTTGCTGCTTCTGGCGACTGCAATATTCCAGCAACTTGATCTGCTTTCATTCCAATTAACCCGTCGTATAAACTTCTTACTTCATGTACTTTCTTATCATCTTTTAACTTTTGAACGACTTCTTCTATCTTTTGTAGACTTTCTTTTTCTTTCATATCTTTTTTCGTCTCTACAACTAACGTAACATCAGCGTGTGTTTTGACAGTTTTATTAAATGCTTCTTCATACTTTTCATATGCAATCCTTGTATCACTCTTTTCAGGTAAAGCTTCAACACTAGGGAACTGCAAATTAGCTGTACGTAACGGTAATAAGCAAATAACAATAAATGTTGTAACAACAACAATCATTACAATTGGATGTTTCATCACAAATTGTGCAAATTTACGCCATGCTTTTGCCGGCGTATGTGCTACTTGATTCTTTTTTAATATTCTTTTACCTATTAACGATAATAGCGCTGGAAGAAGTGTGAGTGAGAATAAAATACTCATAATCACAACAATCATTCCGCTAATTGCGACAGATTGAATATAATCTATCTTAAAGAAAAACAAACCGGATAACCCAACAAATACGCATAATCCTGAAAATACAATTGCACGTCCTGCCGTCTGATATGTAATTGCTATCGCTTCTTTTACCGTTCGTTTAGCAACTTCCTCTCGAAAACGGTTCACAAATAATAGCGCAAAATCAATAGATAGTGCAAGTCCAATCATCGGTGCAACGTTTAACACGAAAATAGATAGCTCTTTATCCACACCGATGAAATACAATATACCCATCGTGCTAATAACACTAAGCGCCCCATTCAAAATCGGTAAAATTGATGCCAAAAGGCTACCAAACGAAAATAGCAATACAAGAAACGCAATTGGTAATCCAATCATTTCTGCTACTTTTAAATCATTTTGCGTTCTTTCATTAATCTCTTGATTAATTTTTGGAAATCCTGTAGGTGTTACTTTTAATGCTGCATTACTTTCTTTCTCAATCTCATCAGCAAATTGTAAAGTCTTTTCCATTCTTTCTTTATTTGTTTTCCCGGAAAATAAAATTGTCGCATAACCGATATCATCTTGTAACATTTCTTTATTTTGGATTGGGTGATGGAAAGATTCATATTTCTCTTTCTCTTGAACATTCTTTACAATTTCATCTATTCGCTTTTTAAATTCCTCATGTGAAGCATCTTTATTTTTCTCAAAAACGAGTAGCAGCGTATCTTGAGATTTCTTAAAATCTTTATCTAAAATTTCTTTTGTTTTTTGATAGTCTCCTTCCGTTTGGAAACCGTCACCACCTAATACTCCCGGTAGCTTTGGAGCAAAAATCCCAAGTGCGATTGCAAGCAACAGTAACGCTACAATTACTGTATAACGAAATTGATACAAAAAAGCTCCTAACTTCCCCCACTTATCAACTTTATGAACATTTGTCTTCACACATTTTCACCTACTTTAAATAATTCAATTGTCACTTATACTGTATCATATCTTTATACAAACAAAAAACGCCTAGGAACACTATAATGATAGTTTTCCAGGCGTTTTTTCTATCTCTCTTTATTAAGTCCCAATCTCTCAGTAAGTAAACGATGGTAGTAAATCGCGATAATTAACAAAATACCACCTACGCAATAACCAGCTAAAATATCAGTTGGGTAATGTACATTTAAAATGACTCTACTTAATCCAATCGATAAGATTACTATCCCCATCAAAATCGTTATGACACATTTCCCAGCTACGCTTTTCAAATTAGCCGCAATGATATAAGCAAGAAATCCAAATGTCATAATCGATAGCATTGCATGTCCACTAGGAAAACTATATCCAAGTGCATCTAGCGCTTCATTTAATGAAGGACGTTCTCTCTTTACAATCTCTTTTATCCCTTTATTCACAAGATGTGTTATTAAAATTCCCATTGGATACACAATCATCGCAGCATAATAACGCTTCTTCCAAAAAACAAGCAAACTTATAACGAGCGTAGCGACTATCCCAATTGCTGATCCCAATTTTGTAAAGTACGAGAAAAATGTAAGGGAACTTTCCGTTTGTAGCCCTTTTACTAATCCGCGGACATATGTATCCATCACTGTAACGCCACCTGCATGTACGCGCCAAGCAACAATACTAAATACAGCAAATAATAAACCGATACACATTACCTCATACTGATGTAACTTCTTCTTCAAACGATTTCCTCCTACTATGAAAAAATGCGATTTCTACTTTAGAAACCGCATTTTCTTACTTATTTACCTTTTGTTTTTAGCTCTGTCCAGTAACGATCATAGTCTTTTAACTTATCGTCTACATCAACAAGCCATTCTGTACGATCTAACTCTTCTTTCGTTAAGAAAATCATGTGATTATCACGGTATTCTTTACTATGAAGAGGATGAGCTTTTTCATTTGGATTACTGTAACCAATTGACTCGTAGTTTTTCACACTTACTTTTTCATCAAGTAAGTAGTTCATAAACTTCTCAGCAAGCTCTTTATGTTTTGCACCTTTCGGAATTGCTAACGTATCAGCCCAAATTGTGCCACCTTCTTTTGGTACAACGTATTCTACATCTTTATTATCTTTTGCGATAAATGCTGCATCTCCAGACCAAACTGTTCCGATCCAAGCATCTTCTGTAATGAATTTTTGTTTAATGTTATCTGTATCAAATGCTAATAAGTTTGGAAGCAGTTTCTTTAAATCATCTGCTGCTGTCTTTAACTCCGCATCTTCTTTCGTGCTGTTTGAGAACCCGTGCTTCTTAAGACCCACTCCTAATACTTCACGAGAATCGTTTAGTAACGTTACATGTCCTTTATATTTCTCATTCCATAAGTCAGCCCAGCTTGTAGGTGCTTCTTTCACATACTTTTTATTGTATGCAATCCCTGTTACACCCCAAGTGTACACTAAAGAATATTTATTCTCTGGATCAAACGCAGGTGTTTTGAAATTAGAAACCATGTTCTCGATATTTGGGATATTCTTTTTATCTAACGGCGCTAATAAATCCATTTTTGCCATTGTTTTAACCATGTAATCAGATGGCTGAATTAAATCATACTTTGCGCCACCAGCTTGTAATTTCGCAAGCATTTCTTCGTTACTTGCGTACTTATCATAGTTAATTTTCACATTATATTTCTTTTCAAAATCTCTTAGCACTTGCTCATCAAAATTGTCAGCCCAGCTATAAATATTTAATTCTTCTTTCTTTTCACCACAACCAGCAAGTACACCAGCAACAAGGCTAAAGCTAATTGCTGCGCCAGCTATTCTTTTCATTAATTTCATCGGTTTATTACCTCCTCGTACTTTCTATATCGTTCGTATTATAAAGGAAGGTGTCCTCCAGAGTTTTCTTCACCATCTGCACCTTTGTTACGGAAGATTTCAGATAGAACCATTAATCCTACGATAGCAACAATTAAAATTGTAGAAAGAGCATTAATTTCTGGTGATACTCCGCGCTTAACCATACTGTAAATGTATAATGGCAATGTTGTTGATCCTGGTCCTGATACGAAGAAACTAATTACAAAATCATCAATTGATAATGTGAATGTTAATAATGCTGCTGAAATAACTCCCGGTGCAATTGCTGGGAACGTTACATAACGAAACGTTTGCCAAGGCGTTGCTCCTAAATCATTTGCAGCCTCTTCTAAGTCACGTCCCATGCTTGAAAGACGTGCAGCTAAAATAACAACAACAAACGAAATACTAAATGTAATATGTGCAATAATAATCGTTGTTTGTCCAAGTTCCATTCCTAGCTGACTGAAAAGAATTAGTAAAGATAATCCCATTAAAATATCAGGAATTAAAATTGGTAAATATACAAGGCCATTAATAGCCCCTTCGAAACGATATTTATAACGATGTAAAGCAATCGCAAAGAATACACCAAGTACCGTTGTCACAATCGTTGTTATAACTGCAATGGTAATACTATTTACAAATGCATCAATAACATCTTGTTTTTGAAATAAATCTGTATACCAATGGAATGTAAAACCTTCCCACTCCGCATTAATGCGAGAGTCGTTGAAAGAATAGACCATTAAAACCATCATTGGAAAATACAAGAATAACAAAATTAACCAAGAATAAGAAACTAAAAACTTCTTCATCTTTGCCTATTCCCCTCCGTTCTCATTATATTTATATACTTTCGTTGCACGATAATATAAGTAAATTAACAGAACAGAGAATAGAACAACGATAATCGATAACGCAGATCCAAACGGCCAGTCACGTGCACCTAAGAATTGGTTTTGAATAACGTTTCCGATTAATGCTACTTTCGATCCGCCCATCACGTCTGATACAACAAACATCCCGATAGAAGAAACGAATACTAAGATAGAACCAGTCGCAATTCCTGACATTGTCATCGGCACTGTTATATTCCAAAATGCCTTTATTGGTGTTGCTCCTAAATCATAAGCCGCTTCTAGCTTACGCTTATCCAGCTGCTCAATTGCTGCATACACTGGTAAAATCATAAATGGTAATAAAGAATAGACCATTCCGAGTATTACAGAAGGCGTATTATATAATAAATTTAACGGTTCACTAATAATGCCGAGTTTTAATAACAACGTATTCACAAGACCTTGTGAACGTAAAATAACAATCCATGCGTATGAACGAACAAGAAAGTTAATCCAAAACGGGATCGTTGCCAATAATAAAAGAATAGAACGATATTTGCGGTCAACAATTGTAATTGTATACGCAAATGGATAACCAATTAATAAACATATTACTGTCGTAATAACTGCAATCTTAACAGTTTCCCATAACGTTCCTAAGTACAATGGATCAAACACACGGGATATATTCTCCAGCGTAAATTGCATTTCTACTGTCCCGTAAGCTCCGCGCTGCATGAAGGCGAATCCTAATACGAATACGAGCGGGATTAGGAAGAAAATTAACAGCCACGCGACTGTAGGTAGTGCGAGTAATTTCCCTTTTTTCAATTTAAGGTCACCTCGTCCTCTTGCTCCCAGCCTACATATACATTATCTCCAATGCTCCACTGCGCTGCCTCTTCAGCAGTTTGATATGCCATTAGTAATTCTGATGTTTTCTCATCACGTACATAAAGCTTCTCCATATTTCCGACAAACTCGATATCTTCAATATGTCCAAGATGGTATTCTTTTAAAATTGGTTCTTCAACCGAACGCACTTTCACATTTTCAGGGCGAATTGCTACATAGCCTTCCCCATTTTTCACAATATTATTTTCACCGATGAATGTCGCAACGAACAATGTTTTCGGCTTATTATAAATTTCTTTCGGCGTTCCAATTTGTTCGATATGCCCTTTATTCATAACGACGATACGATCGCTCATGCTCATTGCTTCTTCTTGATCGTGCGTTACGTATATGAACGTAATTCCTAAATTACGTTGTAAGTTTTTCAATTCACGTTGCAAGTCTTTTCGTAACTTAAAGTCAAGCGCTCCAAGTGGCTCATCTAATAGTAATACACGCGGATTATTTACAATCGCTCTTGCAATTGCAACACGCTGCTGTTGTCCACCAGAAAGCTTCGCAGGTTTACGATTACGGAACTCAAGTAACTGCGTTAAACGCATTGCCTCTTCAGCACGCTCTTTCTGCTCTGCTGCTGATACTTTCTGCATTTTCATACCAAAACAAATATTCTTCTCTACTGTCATATGTGGGAATAGTGCGTAATGTTGGAACACTAGGTTCATATGACGCTTATATGGCGGCAAATCGTTAATTCTTTCATCATCTAATAAAAGATTCCCTTTAGTTGGAGTTTCAAATCCTGCGATCATACGAAGTAAAGTCGTTTTCCCGCAGCCACTCGGCCCTAAAATTGTTAAAAACTCTCCCTCTTTAATATCTAAAGAAAGAGGTGGGATAATCACTTGATTTCCAAAATGTTTTTCAACTGCTTCAACTTTAATAATCTTTTTCATTTTCCCGTCCTATCTACCTTAAATTTTAATTTTTATATTCATGAATAAATATTTATGTTCTATAGACTATTTTTTGTTTCGTTCCAAACAAAAATGGTTATTTAGCAAGCGTTCGTTTCTATTCTTTATGTAGTATGTTTGATTCATTTTCGCATGATACATAACGTCGAACAGAAAAACCCCTTCCATTGCGAAGGGGCTATTATCATACGGCTACGCCTACTGATAAACACCATCATCATTTTAACAACTTTCGTATGAATTTTAAAGCACTTTTTGTAGAAGAGTAACGAATTTTCATGTCGAATGCTGTAGATTGGGCTAAAATGCTTTTATAATGTGAAAAAGTCCGAAAACTTTCTTCCCCATGATAACCCCCTAATCCACTACTTCCAACACCCCCAAAAGGTAAATATGGCGTAGCAAGATGGTAGACAACATCATTAATACAGCCTCCACCATATGAAATATTACTCGTCACTTTCTTTTGTACTTCTTTATCTTCAGAAAATACATATAACGCTAACGGCTTCGGATGTTGCTGGATTGTGCCAATTACCTCTTCTATATTGTCGTACTCTATGATTGGTAAAATCGGACCAAAAATTTCATCTTCCATAACAGCATCTTGCCATGTAATATCCGCTAGTACTGTCGGTTCAATATGTAATGTATCTTTCTTATAGTTTCCACCAATTACGACTTGACCATCTTGTAAAAATCGACATAAGCGTTCAAAGTGACGCTCACTTACAATACGCACGTAATTTTCATTTTGCAAAGGTTCTTTACTATACTGCTCTATAATTTCATGTCGCAGTGCCTCAACTAGCTTTTCTTTCACGGAAGAATGCACGTACATATAATCAGGCGCTACACATGTCTGCCCTGCATTTAAAAACTTACCCCAAACAATTCTTCTTGCTGTCACCTCTATCTTTGCATCTTTATGTACAATACAAGGACTTTTCCCGCCAAGTTCTAAAGTGAGCGGCGTCAACTGTTTCGCTGCTGCTTCCATTACAACTTTTCCAACGCCAACACTACCAGTAAAGAAAATATAATCAAACGGTTCCCTCAGCAAAGATGTACTCTCTTCAACGCCGCCTTCTACTACCGCTACAAGCTCTTCTGGGAATAATTCATCTAACATTCTCTTAAGCACTTTTGAAACGCTTGGTGTTAACTCTGACGGCTTTAAAATGATTGTATTTCCAGCTGCCAGTGCTCCTACAAGTGGTGCAATTGCTAATTGAAAAGGATAGTTCCACGGTGCAATAATAAGCGTCACACCATACGGTTCTGGCACTACTTTTCCTTTTGATCCAAAATGAGTGAGTGCCGTTCGAACTCGCTTCGGTTTACTCCACGATGACATATGTTTCAATTGAAAGGAAATTTCTTTTAATACATATCCAACTTCCGTTGTAAACGACTCGTGAACTGACTTATTTAAATCTAATTTCAACGCCTGAAATATTTCTTCTTCAAAATGCTGAATGCCTTCATAAAGTTTCTTCAAATTATTTTTTCTTATTTTGATGCTTCTCGTATGCCCTTTTAAAAAATATTCCTTTTGCCTACTTACAATAGAGGAAATACTCATTCACTCACCTTCTCCCACTATTTTTATCCAATTCTTTCATTATTTATATAGACTTCATATATAACAAATTTCTATTCTTAAAGTTACATTATATATGACTTTTTCAGCTATATAAAATTCATTGCTCACAAAAAAACTACCGAAAGAAAATCTCTCGGTAGTTTTACTGTATTAACGATATAAACGAACAGCACCTGCAGAATTATCATCAGCTTGTCCTACTACTTCAAACTTCAGACCAAGCTTCGGTAAAATACGTCCTGCATCTGGAATCTGTTGGTTAATATACGTTTTCGAATCATCAAACTTCGCTACACCCGCTAAGCCATCATACGTAAATGTTCCACGCGTTGGAGATACAACTTTCCAAGCTGGCGTTTTGTCGAATGAGAACGCAGCATCAGCGATTTGGAATCGTGTACTGCTCTTAACTGTTGGTTTACCATTTAAAGTACCAACAATTGCTTCTGGATGAGAATCAACAACACCAAGGAAACCGTGTCCTGGATGTACACCAACCCAGTTATCTGTATAAGCTGAATCTGCATACCATACAACCATACCAGTGTTAAATACTGGACCGCGAGCAAATTTCAACGCGTTATCTGCCCCAGCATAGTTTCTCCACTCAACATAGTAGTTATGTTTTTTCTTTTCTGTTCCGTTAGATACAACGAAACCATCTAATTTTAATTGTGGTGTACCTTCTGCATCATCAGAGAATACTACTTTACCATCTACTGTTAATGAAGCATTATCAAGAGCGAATCCATTTAATGCTAAACCACCATCAGTAATGTAATCAAATGTTAATTTTACTTTCTTGCCTTTGAATTGACTTAAATCATATGATTTGTCAATCCATTTTCCATTTGTCGAATCTGCATTTCCACTAGTTGCTTTCTCGCCAAGTCTTTCAATTAACGTTTGTTTACCATCTTCTGTTACAGCGTGTACTTCAAGGAAATCATAACCTGCTTCAATCTCATATAATGACTTGAAATCAAATTTTGCATTCGTTGCATTCGTTAAATCGAACAACGGTGTTTCCATCTTCGTATGAAGATCGTCACCTTTTGTGCTGTAATAATATTGTTTACCAAATGCTGGCTCAATTGTTTTAACATCTTTATCTGGTAAGTTAACACGGATCATACCTGGTCGATCTGATTTCGTAACACTTTGATCCAAATATGTCGCTAGACCGATACCTTTATTTAATTTCTCGTAATCTACTTCTACGATATTTGCCCAGTTACCACCAATTGTTTTTTGGAAAAACTCTTTATTTTGTGGTGAGAAACTCGTTGGCGTCGTTCCTGCGATTTTACCAGCCCAGCTTCCGCCACTCATAATAGACCAAGCTTCAATCGGCTCACCTTGACCACTATATTGTGTATCGTACTCATCTGGAAGACCTAAATCGTGACCATATTCATGTGCGAATACACCAACCGCTCCATCTTCTGGTTCAATTGTGTAGTCGAATGCTGCCATCTTTCCGCCCCAATATGGAACTTTCGCTTGTGTACCTTCAATTGGGAATGGCTTTGGTCCAACTGTCCAACGGTGCGACCAAATTGCATCATCGCCTAATTTACCACCGCCTGCTTCTTGTCCAACACCCGCATGAATAATCATTAAGTGATCGATTAAACCATCTGGTTGATTTTTATTTCCATCACCATTTACATCGTATTGATCAAATTGATCGAACTCTGATAAATCAATACCACTATCTACAGCTGCTTTTAATGCATCTTTTACTAAATCCCGTGGTCCTTTTGGTCCTTTATTATCATGACCTGTCGCACCATCTGCACCGTAATCAGCAGCTTTACCAGGAACTGTTAACCATTTTGTAACTGTTCCGTCTACTGTATAACTACCGCCAGATTGCTCTTCGTAATATTGTTTAAACGTTTCGATTTTGCTGCCATCCTCTAATGCGAATGGCTCATTACCGAATAACATTTTTTCATAATGTTCTTTATTAAAATCGTTAGAATACATATATCCAGGCTCTTTGTCGATATTATTATGTTTAAAGTCAGCGTACTCTACAAGTAAAACGAGTACTTTGTCTTTACGAACTTCACCGTTATAATCTTTTTGTTTTGCTGGAGAAGTTGGCACTTTACCATTTAGTCCGCCTTTAACTGGGCCTGACGCTGCAGGTGTCCCTGTTGCTGGTTCATTTAATTTTTCTTTCGTGTCTGCTTTCGCATCTTTTACTTTCTTTAAAAAGTCGGATGCATCTTTCGTAAGCTGGTCCCCATTTGCTGCTTCTTTTCCAGGATTTTCACCCTTTTTGTTCTCTACATACTTTTCGACTGCTTTCTTTGTTTCTGTCTCTGAAGCCTTCGAATCAATTACCCCACGTTTTTTTAGCGCATCTGCTAAACGTTCTTCCGGAATTAAATGATCATCAACTGGGCTCGTAGCTGTTTTATTGACAGGCGTTTCAGCATATGCAGATTGAGTGCCAGCTCCGAATGAAAGGCCTAATACAGCTGTCAAAGCGATTGATGACAAAACTTTGAACGGTTTCTTGTTCATCCCATATTTCCTCCCCTAATAAATAATATGTATTACAAATTGAATTTTATTAAAAATTCAATATTTTTTCAATATTTAGTCACATTATGTAATGTTTTTAATATATTTGTAAAAATTTCATAGTTAGCATACGAATATATCACAATTCAACAATGTTTTCTGAAAATATTGAAAGTTTTTATCGAACAATTTATAATTTCCATAGAGGGAGTTTAATGGGGATTTTATCTTTGTTTCATCTACACAATATTTGATAATTCACTATATAAAACACAAAATCCGATTGCATTATCATGTATTTTGTAGCAGCAATTATGACCGATAATTAGGGAGGAATTACATTTGTACAAAGATAAGACAGACGCACTGGATCAAGAATGGATTGATTTAATACTTGAAGCTCTAGATGCTGGTATCGCCATGCAAGACATCGAGCAATTTTTCCAACGTATGAAGCCATCCAGTCAGGCTCAATAGGTTTGTTCTTTTTAACGAAGTTTATGTTATAATAATGACATCATAAGACAACTACATATTGATAGAAAGGTGCGCAAATATGATTGGAGAACGTATAAAACGCCTTCGTTTACAAAAAGGGATTTCATTAACTGAACTTGCCGAAAAAGCTGGCGTTGCTAAATCTTACATTAGTTCTATAGAACGAAATTTACAAAAAAACCCTTCCATTCAGTTTCTTGAAAAGATCGCAGCAGTTCTACAAATTCCAGTTGATACTTTACTTCATGATGAAAAAACAAAGGAAACTAACCTAGACTCCGAATGGACACAACTCGTTAAAGATGCAATGAACTCCGGTGTCTCCAAAGAACAATTTCGTGAATTTCTTGAATTTACAAAGTGGAAGCAAAATCAAAAATAATAATAGAAAGAAGTGCGTACAACCAGCACTTCTTTTTCTTTATAAAAAAAAGCGGGGGATACCCGCCTTTTTTTATTATCTTTCTTCCCCAGCTTCTTGGTTAGCATTGAATGTCCATTCTAAATTCAATGTATCACCTTGGAAGATATTTTGGTCTTTTCCATTATCTACAAATTCAAATTGTACCCATAGATAGTCCTCTGTACCAGCTTCTAATCCACCTTTTTCTCCCCACTCAGGAGCGAAGATATCTTTAGCTAAAAGATCTGGATCAGCTTTTTGTAAGTCTGCTAAAGTTGTTTCGTATACAGGCTCACTTTGTTTATCCCAGTTCCAAAGGAATTTTACTTTAACGTGCTTACCAAAGTCTTCACCAGCATTATCACCTTTTGCATCTTTAACAGTATACTTTGTTGCTAATTTAACGTCTTTAATAGTTAACGAACCGCTGTTTTGTAATAAGAACTCTTTCTTAACAGAATCCCCTGGTTTTAAATCTTTAATATCTACAAGCGTCTTAGGGTTTAATGTAAGATCTAACGTCCCAGCTGCAAATGTATTGTTTGATACTTCTTTATCGCTAAAGAATGCAAATGTTCCTCCACCAATTAAAGATAACCCCAATGCCGCTGATGCAACTCCCATACCTAATTTCTTTTTCAGACTCACAATCAATTCCCCCTAGCTGTTTTTTATATTTTTATCACTTATTTTTCAATAAGTGATTTAAAGAAAACTATATTAGCTTAGCTAATATGTGTTCTTTTTTAAAAACCTTATGTTCATTATAACGAACGTTTCTATATAAACACAACACAAATTTATTAATATTTTCAGTTATTTTTATTTCTCAATATTATTTAGATTTTTCAGAAAATAAAACGTGATACTTTATACTAATTTATAACTTTTTTCACACTCAAATGCATTTAAAAAAGAAAAACAAAGAGGTGAGGGCTAACGTTCCCTCACACTCATATAAATATTACTAGTTTTGCTTATTCGTTCATTATCTCTTGCACCACATTCTTGTTTTCCAGCCGTTTCACTAAAGCAGTTACTCCGCTTTTTTCTGTTCTTCTGCTTT
>NZ_JAKUDW010000119.1:0-15471 GCF_022662595.1 Bacillus cereus group sp. BfR-BA-01524
AACAGGAGTAGATGCTTATAACCTGGGCACAGGTATGGGCTATAGTGTACTAGAGATGGTTGAAGCGTTTGAAAAAGTTTCGGGCAAGAAAGTTCCTTATAAAATTACAGAGCGTCGCCCAGGTGATGTGGCAGTATGTTTTGCTGATGCATCGAAAGCAAAGCGTGAATTAGGCTGGGAGGCAACACGTGGATTAGAAGAAATGTGTGCAGATTCTTGGAAATGGCAATCAAATAATAAAAATGGCTATTTAGAAGTTTAATGATGAATATAAAAAAATGACCTTTGCATAAAAGCAAGAGGTCATTTTTTATATTCATTTTCTATTAAGTTTATTAGCGAACCTAGAAAAGAACGTTCGCTATTTTATGGGAATATTTGGCTGGCAACACATGTAGGAATCAATATTTTCAATGTAAGTAAAGGTATTGATTATTAAGTATGCGTTCTATTTCTCGTTTTAGAACGAAATTGTATTTAATATAGCCTAGTAGTAAGTGAATGAAGATTGAAAAGTGCTACAGAGGTATTGTTATAAATCAGGAAAATTATCGGAAAGGATATAGATGGGGGATCAACTGTCCGTAAAATCCCCCACTAATTAAAGTTTCACTTTATGATCAGTCAGCAACACAAGAGCAATTTCAGCGAGCATATGTAAATTTATTAAAAGAAATTAAAGGTTTTGAATCAAGCCTATTCCTTATACAAAATTGAGGGTTTGAAACAATCAAAAACTGCTAAGGGGTACTATCGCGTTTTAGGTCCGTAATACAATTTTCTTATAAGAAAGAATGTATTACGGACCACCACCTATTACATAATAGGAGGAATTAATGAATTCGAACAAGTTGTTTGTGATATACTGTGTTTCCCTCTTGACTTGTATATGGTGGGAGACTTCGTCCGAAACAATTTGCAATAATATTGGAGTGAGCGGGATAAGAAATACGTATTTCATACAAATCAACAGTCTCATCTAAATTAGCATAAAAGACTGCGAGATGATTGCCTTGTAAAACATATGGGAATTCTACTTCTACATTTTCACCAATTAATACAGGTAACTTTACAGGATTAGAATAATTAGACCAATCCCACACTTCTATATTTACATAGTGAGCGTAATATGCATCTAAATTTACAATGTTTACGACTGCTGAAATAGTTGCAGGCTCTCTTGTTAACACACCTGTAGAGTGAAAAACAGAATGATTTGGATAATGAAGAGGCATAAATATCAAACCTTTCTTAAAATGATATGATTTTACAATATCTTATGCTAGAAGGTAGTAGAATGAGATAGAGGAATGTATTATTTTATTAATTTTTTATAGAAATTGAAAGCGGATTATTGAAAAGTATTCCAACACTTGTATCATTGCTAGAGTCCGTTTATAATCAAGGAATCCTAGTTCATGTTTTGATAGGATTATTTATTATTGAAAGCGTTTTAAGTTCGCTCCTTTTTAAGGTAGGAGGTCTGACTTATTTGGATGAAAAATTATGTATGTAGTTTTAAATGAGAAGAAAAATAATATAAGTATCACTTTATAGTGTGGGGAGGTTAAAAGTGTGAAAGGTAAAGATTTTCACACGAATATATATGGGTTATGTAGGATTATTACTTTCAGGGGCAGCTTTATTTTTAAATAGTCTTGTTATATTAGGGAAAGCAGAGATGAAAAGTGCGGGTGTTTTTAATTTATTTGTGGGTGCACTACAAATTATTATTCCGTTTTATTTGATCATGATTTCTGACCAAAGCAATTGGACAGTGTATTCATATGCGGCTACTTTCTTATTTGGATTAACTTATTTATATGTAGGTGTTACTTTTATAAAAGGAATGGATAGTAGTGGTCTAGGATGGTTTTGTATTTGGGTAGCAATTATTGCTTTATTCTATATGGTTGTTTCATTTGTTCAATTCCATGATGTTGTTAATGCATTAACGTGGTTTATGTGGGCATTACTTTGGTATTTATTCTTTGTGCTAAATACACAAAAGAAGAATATCAATCAATATCTTGGAAGGATTGCCTTCGTACAATCATGGGTAACATTGACTTTACCTTCACTATTTTATTTTATGGGAGTATGGGGAGAGGGATCCGTATATGAACTATGGGTTTATGTATCAGTAATTTCTATTTTGTACTTCTGTTATTGTATTTATAAATATCGAGTACGTTAATATATGATCTGCATAAAAGCATGGAATCGTTAAACTGATTTCATGCTTTTTTATATATTAGCGTTTTATAATAAAAAAGGTGGTATCTCATAAATCATGAAAATGGGGATGATGAAATTGAAGAAAGTGTTGGTGCTAGGAGGAACAAGGTTTTTTGGTAAACATTTAGTAGAGTACCTTTTGCAAGCTGGACACGATGTAACAATTGCCACGAGGGGAGTTACTGAAGATTCTTTTGGTAGCGCAGTAAAAAGAATAATTGTTGATAGAGAAGATGGAAAGCTACTAGAAAAGCGTCTAGAAGGAAAAAGTTATGATATTGTATACGATAATTTATGCTATAGTTCAAATGCAGCGAAAATGGTATGTGAAGTTTTGAAAGAAAAAACGAAGAAGTATATTATGACATCTTCAATGGCTGTCTATGAACCTGCATTAAGCTTGTTAGAAGAGGACTTTAATCCATACGAATATGCAATTACATATGGAGATAGGAATGATTTTAATTATAGTGAAGGAAAGCGATTAGCCGAATCGGTTTTATTTCAATATGCAACATTCCCAGTCGTTGCAGTGCGTTTTCCAGTTGTTATTGGAGAAAATGACTATACGAAAAGGTTACAATTTTACGTTGAATGTGTTGTGAACCAAAACCCTATCGTTGTGGATTATATAGATGGAGCTTTGTCATTTATACATGAAAAAGAGGCAGGAGAGTTTCTAGCTTGGTGCGGAATGGAAAATGTGAAAGGACCAATTAACGCCTGTAGTAACGGAGTAGTTTCTACGGAAGAAATTATTCATTTCATAGAAGAGAAGACGGGAATAAAAGCACTTATCCAGGAAGTTGAGGAAAATATAGCTCCTTATAATGAAGTAACTAACTGTACGTTACATAATGGAAAGGCTCGTGAATCCGGATTTTTATTCCGAGAGCTGAAACTAGAAATAAAAAATGTTTTAAAACATTATATAAATACAATGAAGTAATCATAAATCCCCCGGTGGCAATCCGGGGGATTCTGGAGGATTTCGACAATACTGATTTTACATTACCAAATTTACCTTATACGTACGACTAATGTTTTTGCGATTGAATTGCTTGTAAATACTTCTCGTTTACTTGGTCCCAGTTTACTGTATGCCACCAATTGGTAACAAACTCTGGGCGCCGATTTTGATACTTTAAATAATAAGCATGTTCCCATACATCAATTACGAGTAAGGGGATTTTCCCTTCTTGCAAAGGCGTATCTTGATTTGGTGTACTCATAACAGAGAGTTCCTCACCGTCAAGAACAAGCCATCCATAGCCACTTCCAAAACGACTAATAGCTGCTTTGGAAAGTTGATCTTTTAAGTTGTCAAAGGTATTGAAATAATAATCAATTACTTTTGCAACGTCTCCATTAGGCTCACCGCCACCTCGTGGGCTCATCACTTCCCAAAAAAGACTATGACAATAGTGACCACCACCGTTATTTCGTACAGCCGTAACAATTTCCTTCGGTAAAGCATCTAAATTACATAGCAATTCTTCTAAAGATTTATTATGTAATTCAGTATAATTTTCTAAAGTAGCATTTAAATTATTTACGTATGTCGCATGGTGCTTTCCATGATGAATGGAAAGTGTATTGCTATCGATATGTGGCTCTAGTTCATCATAGTCATATGAAAGCTTTGGCAATTGGAATGAAGACATAAGATTACCTCCTTTCTATTTAAAAGTTGGTCTAGGTAAAAATACTTTACCTGAGTCAAAAATACACTCATTTTCCATATAAGTCAATAGTAAGTCTGTTAATTTTCTGAAAAATATTACAATAAAAGTAACACTCTCAATTTCATTTGTGACTCCTATCCTTTTTGCTTATACTGTAAAGTAGCAAGGTTTTGTTGAAATAGAAGGAGATTGTTTATGAGTAAAACGAAACAATTAATAGAGGAAGCAAGTAATTTTATTACGATTTGTTATAAGGAGCTTCATAAAGAACAATTGATAGAAGAACGTATAAAAGAAGTTCAAATTGAGATAGAGAAGACAGGGACATATGAGCATACATTTGAAGAACTTGTTCATGGTTCACGAATGGCATGGCGTAACAGTAATAGATGTATTGGAAGACTATTTTGGAGTAAGATGCACATATTAGATGCGCGCGAAGTAAATGATGAAGAGGGTGTATATAATGCATTAATTCATCATATTAAATATGCAACGAACGACGGAAAAGTTAAACCAACCATTACGATTTTTAAGCAATATCAAGGTGAGGAAAATAATATACGAATTTATAATCACCAATTGATTCGATATGCAGGATATAAAACAGAAATGGGAGTGATCGGTGACTCTCATTCCGCTACATTTACGGACTTTTGTCAGGAGCTTGGCTGGCAAGGAGAAGGTACGAATTTCGATGTATTGCCACTTGTGTTTTCTATAAACGGGCAGGCGCCTATATATAAAGAAATTCCGAGAGAAGAAGTAAAAGAAGTGCCAATTGAACACCCAGAATACCCTATTTCATCACTTGGAGCAAAATGGTATGGGGTTCCAATGATTTCAGATATGCGCTTAGAAATTGGCGGTATTTCTTATACAGCCGCTCCGTTCAATGGATGGTATATGGGAACAGAGATTGGGGCGCGCAACTTAGCGGATTATGATCGTTATAATTTACTTCCGGCTGTTGCGGAGATGATGGATTTAGATACATCGAGAAACGGTACGTTATGGAAAGATAAGGCGCTAATTGAGTTGAATATTGCCGTACTACACTCTTTTAAAAAACAAGGAGTTAGTATTGTTGACCATCATACTGCTGCACAACAATTTCAGCAATTTGAGAAGCAAGAAGCTGCTTGCGGTCGTGTTGTAACAGGTAATTGGGTGTGGCTTATTCCACCGCTATCTCCAGCTACCACTCATATTTATCATAAACCGTATCCGAATGAAGTTTTGAAGCCAAATTTCTTTCATAAATAATATTTAGTGCAGTTTTTTTCTGCAAAATATAATTTTTTTAAATTACTGTTATGTAGCAAATGGAAGCCTTTACTCTCGGTTATTTTTGGAAGAGGATTTTTGAACCAAGGAGTTCCTTATGTTATAATCAAATTTCTGTTTCGAAGACCTTATAGAAATATAAGGTCTTTTGTTTTGCTTTTTTATGTAAGAGGAAGAGATTTTTTCTTTTAAATAAGGGATTTGGCATATTTTTAGGGACAACATAAGTATGTGGAAAGACGATAAATTATTATTCATATATAATTATTATGTTTTGGGTTTAAACAATAAAACATAATAAAGTTGTTTTTTTAGATTGCTGAGGAAGGAGGAAGTGTAAATGAGGATGAAGAGTCGAAAAACTGATTGGCCTGTATTTATTATTAGTGGTGGTTCACTTTTATTATTTGTAATTGCAGTTTTTTTGAATAAGGATTATGTAGAGAGTGCGATTAATACCAGTTTTGCTTTTTCAATTAAATATTTCGGTGCCTTCTGGCAAGTTTTATTGTTAGGTACATTTATTGTTGCGATGTGTATGGCGTTCTCGAAATATGGGAGGGTCAAACTAGGTAATTTAGAAAAACCTGAGATTAGTACGGCAAAATGGCTTGCTATTATTATGTCTACATTACTTGCCGGAGGTGGCGTTTTTTGGGCAGCAGCAGAGCCAATGTACCATTTGATGACGGTGCCACCAATACATGACGGTATATCTGCTGGAACGAAAGAAGCAGTCATGCCTGCTTTAGCACAAAGTTATATGCATTGGGGATTTTTAGCATGGACGATTTTAGGTACAATTAGTGCGGTAGTTATGATGTATGGACATTATCATAAAGGTATGCCGCTAAAACCTCGAACGCTTTTATATCCTATTTTTGGGGAAAAATTAAGAAAGAGCCTGCTTGGAACGATAATTGATGCAGCTGCAATTATTGCGGTAGCTGCAGGTACAATTGGCCCAATTGGATTTTTAGGTTTACAAGCAAGTTATGGATTACAAGAATTATTTGGAATTTCTGATGTGTTTACTACTCAATTAGCAATTATTGTTTGTGTAGTGGCCGTGTCTACCATATCGGCAGTAACAGGTATTGATAAAGGGATTCAAATTATAAGTAATTTAAATGTTAGATTAGCAATTTTATTAATGGCATTCATATTACTATTTGGGCCAGGTGGATTTATTATTGATTCGTTTGTTTCTTCGTTTGGATTTTATGTAAGTGAGTTTATACCGATGAGCACATACCGTGGTGATACAAGTTGGTTAGGATCTTGGACAATCTTTTTCTGGGGATGGTTTATTGGATACGGACCAATGATGACAATTTTAGTGAGTCGAATTTCAAGAGGGAGAACGATTCGAGAAATCATCGTTGCAATTGGAATTATCGCACCTATTATTACAACGTTTTGGTTTACTATATTAGGGGGATCAGGTGTGTTTTATGAGTTAATGAATCCTGGGTCTATCTCGGACGCATTAAGCGAATCTGGTATGCCGGCAGCTATGATTGCAATTACAGGGCAATTGCCACTTTCTAATATTATTGGACCAGCATTTCTTTTATTAACAATTTTGTTTGTAGTGACAACAGGAGATTCAATGGCGTATTCCATTTCGATGGCAGTGACTGGAGACGGAGATCCTAGAATTAGTTTGCGAATTTTTTGGTCGCTTATTATGGGCGCAGTTGCAGCAATTCTTTTATATATGGGTGAAGGAAGCATTAATGCGCTACAATCGTTTATCGTGGTGACGGCAGTTCCGGTATCAATTTTGTTATTCCCAATGCTATGGTTAGCGCCTAAAGTTGCGGGAGAATTAGCACTAAAACAAGGTATTGTAAAAGAAGAAGATAAAACTGCATTCTTATTTCAGAAGGCTGGTAAATCAAAATAAATAAAAACGTAAAAGAGGAAGCATCTTAAATGAGTTGCTTCCTCTTTTACGTTTAATCTAATACTTTTCCTTTTGTTTCTGGTACACATAGTAGCATTGTAATTAACCCGATTGGGTAGATGATAAAAATCAAGGACAATGCTCCAAGTAGGTTGCCACCTGTAGCGAGTAAGCCGATAATAACAGGCCCAAATCCAGCTAACCCACGTCCTGTACCGAAAATAAAGTTTTCTGCGGTAGATCGAGCTTCAGCAGGATAGTTTTCAGCTAAAATTGCCCCAAATCCTCCCATCATGCCATTTGCAAAGAATCCAAGCAATGCACTTCCCCATAATAATAATGTTGAATCTGTGAATAAGAAGAAGTAAATGAGACAGTATACTGTACCGCCAATATAATAAATTGCAAAAGTTTTACGACGACCAATTTTATCAGCCAGAATACCAAAGGTTGCAATTCCAATTAGCATACCGATGGTAGAAATGAACATCCAGCCACTTGCTTTTGCTAATGTATAGTTATATTTATTTGCTAAAATAGTTGGCATCCATGTGAAGATTCCGTAATATCCGAAGTTCTGGATAAACGACATAATAATAAGACCGATTGTTGTGATTGTTACTTTTTTACTGGCAAATAACTTTCGAAGTGGGAATTTTTTTATATGTTTTAGTTGTTCTGCTTCAGTAGGTGTTAATTTACCTGCAGCTTCTTTTTGCAATAGTTCCTTTTTGTAGCGTTGTTTTTGCTCCCATATTTTCGGTTCACTTAAACTTTTACGGACATAGACAGCTAGTAAAGCTGGAATTAATCCAAATAAGAAAACGGCTCTCCATCCAAAGTGCGGGACAATAAATGCTGGAAGGAGTGAAGCAATTAGTACACCAAATTGCCATCCAAGTGCAACAACAGATGTCGCTTTAGCGCGCATTTCTTTAGACCATGTTTCTGTTACAATGGCCATTCCGATTCCGAATTCACCACCAACTCCCATTCCAACTAAAAAGCGAAGAATTAATAATTGCCAGTAGTCTGTTGCGAAATAAATGAGTGCGGTTGCTAGTGAAAACAGTAAGATTGTGAAGGCCATTGTACGAATACGTCCAAATAAATCAGCAATAAATCCAAATAAATAAGAACCAATTAACATCCCTATTGTGGTAGCTAATGTTAAGTTTCCACCTTCAACAGGACTTAAGTGAAACTCTTTTAAAATATAGACAAGTACGAAAGATAATAGCAACATATCTAAACCTTCTGCTGCATATCCTAGCGCAGAACCAAATAATGTTTTATACCTTTTCGCTTTCGTCTCCTCTGTTGTTTGATGTACATCAGTAGTGACGTTCATTATTACTCCTCCTTATTTTCTACAGTCGCTATGGAAGAATAACAAAAGGCCTTCTCACCTGATATGATGAGAAGGCCAAAAAAGCATACGTATCCCCAAAAAAAGAACATACGTATATTGTATTCCGACTTCCTTCTCAACCTCACGGGGTTGGGTTAAAGGACTGTATTATATTACTTTATTTTTAGCACTCTTCTATTGTATTGTCAAATAAAGAGGGGATTATTATGTGTAAAATATTTCAAAAAACATTTCGTTCTTCTTGACGCCGGCTTCATTATTTTCCCATAATAAAACTAACTAAATAAAAAGGAATGAATCAAAGATGCTAAATTTAGTACTCATGATGATTGAACGAGTCGGACTTATAGTTATTTTAGGATTTTTACTCTCTCATATTAAAACTTTCAGGCGCCTCCTTCATAAACAGGACGGCTATGTAGATAAGCTTAAGCTTATTTGTATTTTTTCGGTATTTACAATTGTAAGCAATTACACTGGGATTGAAATAGCAGGAAATACGATTATGAATGAAAATTGGTTACAAGGTGTTTCTTCGTCAAGTACAATTGCGAATACGCGTATTATGGGTGTTGGTATTAGTGGCTTACTTGGTGGCCCTATCGTAGGGGTTGGAGTCGGGTTTATTGCTGGTATTCATCGTTATATGCTTGGTGGTACGACAGCGCTAAGTTGCGCAATCTCTTCTATTTTAGCGGGGATTATAACTGGTTATATCGGATATATTTTCAAAAAATATAATCGTACAATTACTCCTAAGTTTTCAGCAGTTTTAAGTGTTTTTATCGTATCTTTAGAAATGGTTATGATTTTATTAATTATAGAGGATGGAATTAGCGTTGTGAAAACAATAGCGATACCGATGATTCTTGTAAATAGTTTTGGGAGTTTTATTTTACTTTCTATGATACAAGCTATTTTGCGTCAGGAGGAGAATGCAAAAGCACTTCAGACTCATAAAGTATTGCGTATTGCTGATAAAACGTTACCGTATTTTCGTCAAGGCTTAACAGAAGAATCGTGTAAGCATGTGGCACAAATTATTCACCGCTTTACAGGAACGGATGCGGTATCTTTAACAGATACAGAGAAAATATTAGCGCACGTTGGATTAGCATCAGATCACCATATTCCTTCACATAGTTTAATAACTGGTTTATCAAAAGAAGTTTTACATACAGGGCAAATAATGAAGGCGAAATCACGTGAGGTTATTAATTGCCAACATGAAAGCTGTCCCTTACAAGCCGCTATTGTTATTCCACTAACTTCACATGGAAATACGATAGGTACATTAAAACTGTATTTCAAAAATTCTAACCAGTTAAGTCGCGTTGAAGAAGAATTAGCAGAAGGGTTAGCAAAAATATTCTCCACACAGTTAGAGTTAGGAGAAGCTGAGTTGCAAAGTAAATTACTTCAAGATGCGGAGATAAAAGCATTACAAGCGCAAATTAACCCGCACTTTTTATTTAATGCGATTAATACAGTATCAGCTTTATGCCGAACAGATGTAGAAAAAGCAAGGAAGTTATTATTACAGCTTAGCGTGTATTTTCGTTGTAATTTGCAAGGGGCACGTCAGTTATTGATTCCACTAGAGCAAGAATTAAACCACGTACAGGCATACTTATCACTAGAACAAGCAAGGTTCCCAAATAAGTATGAGGTAAAGATGTATATTGAGGATGAGCTAAAGACAACTTTAGTACCACCATTTGTTCTTCAACTATTGGTTGAAAATGCATTGCGACATGCTTTTCCGAAGAAGCAACCAATATGCGAAGTGGAAGTGCATGTTTTTGAAAAAGAGGGTATGGTTCACTTTGAAGTAAAAGATAATGGACAGGGAATTGAGGAAGAACGTTTAGAACAATTAGGAAAGATGGTAGTTTCATCAAAGAAAGGGACTGGAACAGCTTTATATAATATTAATGAACGTCTTATTGGGTTATTTGGGAAAGAAACGATGCTTCATATCGAAAGTGAATTAAATAAAGGGACGGAGATTACCTTTATTATTCCAAAAAAAGCAGGGGAGGAAGAGCCGGGTGTTAAAAGTATTAGTAGTTGACGATGAAATGTTAGCACGTGATGAACTAAAGTATTTATTAGAGAGAACGAAAGAAGTTGAGATAGTTGGTGAGGCTGATTGTGTGGAAGATGCATTAGAAGAACTAATGCAAAGTAGACCAGATATTGTGTTTTTAGATATTCAATTATCCGATGATAACGGATTTGAAATCGCGAATATATTAAAGAAGATGAAAAATCCACCTGCAATTGTATTTGCTACTGCCTATGATCAATATGCGTTGCAAGCATTTGAAGTAGATGCATTAGACTACATTTTAAAACCATTTGATGAAGAACGTATTGTGCAAACATTAAAGAAGTATAAAAAACAAAAACAAGCGCAAATAGAAACGAAGCACGAAATAAAGGGGACAGATGTAGCAGCAGAGATGCATAAATTAGCATTACCAATTGAAGAATCAATCGTACTTGTGAATATTGAAGACATTATATATGTAGGGCTTGTAGATGGGAAAGTAACAGTAAAAACAATGAGGGAAACGTATGTAACACATGATACACTTGTAATTTTAGAGAAGAAGTTACCACAAGCAAGCTTCATGCGCATCCATCGTAGCTTTATTGCGAATATTAATCATATTACTGAAATTCAGCCATGGTTCAATTCTACTTATAATTTAATCATGAAAGAAGGATCGAAAGTACCTGTTAGCCGTACATATGCAAAAGAACTCAAGAAGCTGCTTCGTATTTAAGAAGCGGCTTTTGTATTTCATCCTTTTATATTTGTAACTGATTCTGTATATTTGACGTTCTGTTATGTAAACGCTTACTTGGGTGTTTATATCCTATACAATAAAGGTACCAAATCGAAAGAGGTGGCCAAAATGAGTACGAAAAAAGTATATAGTTTCTTATCACAAGCATTTATATTCTCAGCTATTATGTTAATTTCAAATATTATTGCAACGCATTTACCAATTCCAATGCCTTCATCGGTAATCGGGTTAGTTATTTTATTTAGTCTATTATGTTTAAAAGTAATTAAATTGGAGCAAGTTGAATCACTTGGAACAGCTTTAACCGGTATTATCGGATTCCTTTTCGTCCCATCAGGTATTTCAGTTATTAATTCTCTTGGTGTAATGGGGCAATACTTTGTACAAATTTTAACTGTAATTGTTGTAGCAACAGTTATTTTACTCGCTGTAACAGGATTATTTGCACAATTCATTTTAGGAAAAGATGAAAAAGAAACAGAAGATACAAAAGAATTGAAAGTAGTAAATAAAGGACGCAAGCACGGAAAGGTTGCGTAACCATTGCATTTATATATTGTTAGGAGGTAATGAATATGGCAAGCACAATGACTCCATATTTCGGAATCGTCGTTTCATTAATCGCATACGGAATCGGAACATTATTATTCAAGCATTCAAAAGGGTTCTTCCTATTTACACCATTATTCGTAGCGATGGTATTAGGCATTGTCTTTCTAAAGGTAGGTAACTTTACTTTTGAAGAATATAATACTGGTGGAAAAATGATTAGTTTCTTCTTAGAGCCAGCAACAATTGCATTCGCTATCCCACTATATAAACAAGTTGATAAGTTGAAAAAATATTGGTGGCAAATTTTATCAGCTATCGTGGTTGGATCTATTTGCTCAGTAATTGTCGTGTTCATTGTTGCAAAAGCAATCGGTTTAGATACAGCAGTAATGAATTCAATGCTACCGCAAGCAGCAACAACAGCAATTGCGTTACCAATTTCAGAAAGTATTGGTGGTATTCCTGCAATTACATCGTTTGCGGTTATTTTCAACGCAGTTATCGTATATGCATTAGGAGCATTATTCTTAAAAACATTTAGAGTGAAACATCCGATTGCAAAAGGTTTAGCACTTGGAACAGCGGGCCATGCATTAGGAGTTGCAGTAGGAATTGAAATGGGTGAGGTAGAGGCAGCGATGGCAAGTATTGCTGTAACGGTAGTTGGGGTTGTAACAGTAGTTGTCATCCCAATGTTCATGCCATTCATTGGATAGTAAAACTTACTTAAAAAATAAGAAAAGCAAGCTATTTGTAGGACAGATTTCTACTGATAGCTTGCTTTTTATGTTACAGTAGTGGTAAGACCTATTTAAAAAAATGTAAGTTTCCTTAAATCTTCATTAATACTATGTAGAATACGTTTTGAATTAGGTCATTGTATTGTAAAATAAGAAGTAAGCTACTATATACCTGTTAAGGTAGGCATATAATGAGTTTATAAAAATCTTAATATGAATGAATAATTAAAAGTAGAAAAGAGAGAGAAATCTACTTATTAACGTTTTAGTTTATAGGACAGGAGAGAGTATTCGTCGATTATGCAAATAAAAAACCTGTTTCAAAGCAAAGGATTTCAGAGGTTACTCGTATTAGTAATACTTGCTCTCGTGTTATACGGGCTGCAAAGTATGTTGAATTTAATATTAATTACGTTTATTCTCACGTATTTAATGGATCGATTCCAAAAGTTTATTTCCCGCAAATTAGATCATTTCATGCCTATTAATCGAAAAATTATTATAGCATTTCTATATGTAATGTTAATTGGTGGAATTGCTATTACGCTATTTAAATATTTACCAGTATTAACGATACAAATTTCACAATTGATTTACCAATTCAATGTATTTTTAAGAAACCCACCAGATAGTGAACTAATTAGGTATGCAGTTAATGCTGTCAATCATATGGAGCTTTCTAAATATGTAGGACAAGGCGTAGACATTTTGTATAAATCGATTACGAATGTTGGTAAATTTGGCCTTCAAGTTTTACTTTCTTTAATTTTGAGTTTGTTTTTCTTACTAGAAAAATCTCGTATTGTTGGTTTTACTGCAAAGTTTAAAGAAAGCAGGCTTGCAATTTTCTATACTGAAATTGAGTACTTTGGAAAGAAATTTGCACGCTCATTTGGAAAGGTAATCGAAGCACAATTTTTAATTGCTGTTGTTAACTGTGTTCTTTCAGTTATCGCATTATGGATATTAGGATTCCCGCAATTATTAGGTTTAGCGTTAATGATTTTCTTGCTTGGCTTAATTCCAGTAGCGGGGGTTATCATTTCGTTATTCCCACTTTGTATGATTGCTTACAATATTGGCGGTATTATGTACGTTGTTTATATTTTAATTATCGTAACAGTGATTCATGCGCTTGAAAGTTACGTATTAAATCCGAAGTTTATGTCGCAAAAAACAAATTTACCGATTTTCTATACTTTTATGGTATTAATTTTCTCAGAGCACTTCTTAGGTGTATGGGGACTGATTATCGGTATTCCAATTTTCATTTTCTTATTAGATGTCCTAGATGTGACAAGTGATGAAATGGAGAAGGATGTTGGAACGAAATAAAGTGAAGTAGAGAAAAAGCATCGATGTTCGATGCTTTTTCTTTTATAACATTATGTTCCTTATGCCATACTGTAAGGAGAATATAGAATAGGGGTGAAGTAATGGCTGTAAATGAAAAGGTAGAAGTGGCTACATTTGCTGGAGGGTGTTTCTGGTGTATGGTTTCTCCATTTGAAGAGATGGAGGGAATTATACAAGTTGTTTCAGGTTATACAGGCGGTCATAAAGAGGACCCAACGTATAAAGAAGTGTGCTCAGAAACAACAGGACATTATGAAGCGGTACAAATTACATTTGATGCAAACAAAATGCCGTATGAGGAATTGTTACATATATATTGGAGACAAATTGATCCGACCGATATTGGAGGACAATTCCACGACCGCGGACAGTCTTATGAAACAGTGATTTTTTATCATAATGAAGAACAACATAAAAAAGCAGAAGCCTCAAAAGAAGAACTTGAGCAGAGTGGGCGCTTTTCAAAACCAATTGCGACAAAAATATTGCCAGCAGCTACATTTTATCCAGCTGAAGAATATCATCAAGGATATCATAAGAAAAATACATTCCGTTATGAGTTATATCGTAAAGGCTCAGGACGAGATGCTTTTATTAAGCAACATTGGCCAAAGGATAATGCTCATTTAAAAGAAAAACTCAATGAGATGCAGTTTTATGTAACGCAGGAAAATGGTACAGAACCACCATTTCGAAATGAGTATTGGAACCATAAAGAGGAAGGTCTTTATGTAGACATCGTTTCAGGTGAGCCGTTGTTTACTTCTCTAGATAAATTTGATAGTGGATGTGGATGGCCTAGTTTTACAAAACCAGTTATGTCAGCAAGTGTGAAAGAAAAGATGGATGTGAGTCATAATATGACACGTACAGAAGTGAGAAGTAAAGAAGGAGATTCACATCTTGGACATGTATTTCCAGATGGTCCAGGACCGAATGGACTTCGTTACTGTATTAATTCCGCAGCTCTTCGATTTATCCCGAAAGGGGAGTTAGAAAAAGAAGGATACGGTGATTTCTTAATCTTGTTTGGGAATAAAAAATAACCTCGCAGTTAGCGAGGTTATTTTTTTGCTATTTTGTTTTTTTCTTTTTAAATTTGCTTAATACTTCATAAACGATTGGAACAATAAGAAGTGTTAATAATGTTGAACTTGTTAATCCACCAATTACCGTTACACCAAGTCCTTTAGAAATTAAGCCGCTACCTTCAAATCCTAATGCAAGCGGGATAAGAGCCCCGATTGTTGCAATCGCAGTCATTAAAATCGGACGAAGGCGTGTTGCACCAGCTTCTAATAAAGCTTCACGTGTTGATAAACCTTCATTTTCTTTATGAATAACGCGGTCGATAAGCACGATTGCGTTTGTTACAACGATACCGATTAACATAAGCGCCCCAATCATTGCAGATACACTTAATGTTTCACCAGAGATTAATAAGGCAACAAGAGCCCCAATAATTGTGAATGGTAGCGAGAATAAAATTGCGAATGGTGCAAGGGCACCGCCAAAT
>NZ_JAKUDW010000120.1:0-15382 GCF_022662595.1 Bacillus cereus group sp. BfR-BA-01524
TTTTACGTCAGCTTTTTTGATTTCTTTCATCATAAGATCGTTCATGAATTGTGCATCTTGTACTTTTTCTTGAGCTAGTGATTTTTTAATATCAGCTTTTGCTTTATCGAAAGTTGCATCTGCGTGATTATCAGTTACTTTGATGATATGGTAACCGAATTGTGTTTTTACAGGTTCGCTTACTTCACCTTTTTTCAACTTTTGAGCTGCTTCTTCAAATTCTTTTACCATTTTCCCTGGTCCGAAGAATCCTAAGTCGCCACCTTTTTCTTTTGAACCTGTATCTTCAGAGTATTGTTTTGCTAATTCTTCGAAAGATTTACCTTGAGCAAGTTCATCTTTCACTTTTTTAGCAGTTTCTTCATCTTTTACAAGGATATGACTTGCTTTCACTTCTTTTTTATAATCCTCGAATTTTGCTTTTACATCTTTATCAGTAATCGATTGTTCAATCGCTTTTTCTTGAGCTAATTGAGCACGTACACTATTTTTTATAGTTTCTTCTTTAATACCTTGTTGTTTCATTAGTGTATCGAATTGATCACCGTATTGTTTTTTCATTTCATCGAACTTTTTATCTACATCTTTGTCTTCAACTTTGTAGTTTTTAATAAGTACTTTTTCCATAACCATGTTGTTTAGTACTTGTTTACCATGTTGTTGTTTCATTTGCGTGTAGAAATCTTCTTTCGTAATATCACCAGCTTTAGAAGTAACAACTTTTTCTGATGATGATGTTCCACATGCTGATAATGCAATTACACTTGTTGCGGCTAAGGCAAGCATCGCTTTCTTCATTCAATAAACACTCCTACTATTATGTATTTTTAATTTATCCTACACCGATGAACTTTAGTTCATAAGAGCCCGATTAAGTCTCACTGATACTTTTGCTTTTTATATTTGTAAAGCGCGCTTAACAGGGCTTACCGTGGCTGAGGATAAAGTTTTGATGAATGTTATTTGTTCTATAGTATAAGCAATATGTACAAAATTTAATATATCATATTTCGACTCGTTTTCATATTGATAAAGAAAAATTAACCAGTACGTGTCAGATTTTGAAAGTGTACCATATTGGGCGTATGCCGCATATACAGAATAGAGGAGGGGATGGGGATGAATTCTCAACTTATTTTATTACTTGTACTGTTTATTTTATTGGTTATTGTAGGTATAATTTGCTTATAGAGGAAAAAAGTGAGGAAGGGGCTTTCCTTCCTCACTTTCCATGAAATATAATTTCTATATAACTAGAAATTAATAAAATTGTTATACATACATTAATAACCCGAAAGACACCGGGCTGGCGGCTCGCAGCTATTTGTTTTCGTTCACACAGTGTATGTGTCATGAAATTCGTGTAAAATATAACAAGAAGTGCGAATGCGACAAAAACAACTGTTATAAGTGTCATGAGGCGAGACCTCCTTTTGGCTAAAATACATATACATATATTGTATCACACGATATTTTGTTCGTGTTACAAAATTCAGAAATAGAAGACTTTGTGTTAGAAAGTGAGGGAGAAAATGGACGTTGTTAGAAGATTAGAACAAGCTGAATACTACGTAGACCTACTATTTAAAATGATTGATGAAGAGAAGTGTCCATTTTATTCTTTGATCATAAAGAAAAAAGCTCGTAAAAAAGATATTGAACGTATACTAAATCTTTGTGAAAAACTGAACGAGCAATATGTAGTGGAGAAAGCAGAAGGGCTTCTTTTGTTCGATGCGCTGTTAAATCAATTTGAAAAAGCGCTTCCACATCAGCTCGAAGTACACGAAACTGCGGAAGCGCTAGCAAAACAAGGTTTATTTAAGCCGCTTATGAATGAATTCTTAAGCATGATTGCGAAAAAATAAATAGATTATTTCTTAACTAACTTTTGATCGGATTCTGTAAAGTTCTCTTCAATATCTTCTAATGATTTCTCAAAAATATCGATAAAGTCTTGTCCGTAAATATTACGCAGGATTGCAATCAGTTCGATATTTTCTGGGAACTTCCCATAAAAATTACGAAGTGCAAGAGCCCCATTAAATACCGAATTATTTTCAGGATCATACTCTTCCATTAAGCGAAGTAGTAATTCTTCCCCTTTGTCTGTAATTTCAATGTACGTATTTCGTTTATCATCTTCCTTTTTTGAGAATACAAGATAGCCGCGTTCTTCAAGCTTTTTAGAGAAGTTAAACGCTGTTGATACGTGCATAACTCCAAACTTAGCAATCTCAGAAATAGAAGCCCCTTTTAAATGATAAGCGATTGTTAAAATATGATGTTCATTAATATTTAAATCGTAAGGTTTAATCCACTGCTGCCAATCTTTCTCCACACATTTCCATAACGCTTTCGATAATTGAGCAATGCGTTGGCTGAAAATCATCGCTTCTTTTACCGAGTAATCTTTTTCTCCACTTTTCATTTACTCACCCACTTTAACATTCTTTTTCATTACTATCTATTATGCCAGTAAAATAAAAATTAATAAAGTCTTTTTGTAAGAATTGTGAAAATTTTTTAACAAAATGACATTCTATACAAATCATGCATAACTATGGAAGCGTTTTATGAGTCGTGAATACATGCGTTGTCCTTACATGTTAATTGATAACATATATTGTAAATGCATAAAAACACGGCATATCTATACGATATGCCGTGTCAAGGTCAATTTATATAAAAAATATTTGTTATATGCAAAAAACTAAGCAGGAATTTGTTTACGCTTTTTCTGGAACAGCTTCTTGCAGTTTCTCAATTGACTTTTGGATGTCCAAAATTTCTTTCTCAATATGGCGCTTGTTTTGAGAAATATCTTGTTTCCAGTTAGAAAGCGTGTCTTGCATGTCATCTTTTAGTTCTTGAAACACTTCTTTACCTTCTGAAGCAGTTTCAACAATTTGACGCTTTAATAATTTCGTATCAGCTGTAATATCAGCTAAAGTCTTTTTAATATCATTTCCTTTTTCTTTTAACTTGCCGCGCATGTCTTTACCAGAAGAAGGAGTTGAGAAAAGAACGGCTAGTCCAGCAACTGCTCCGCCGCAAATAACACCTGTAATAAAGGATTTAGCTTTTGACATAAAAGGAGACCTCCTTATTTTTTGTTCGTATTCATGATGTGAAAAAATATGCATATCTTTCTTATATGTGCTAGGCACAAACAATCATCCCTGAGCATTTTAGGTGAAGAAACAAGCCATGCGGAATTTGATGACTTCAGGGAAGTGGCTTGTTATGTATTACGCCTTCTTATAGTGTCATTATTTCACACTATTTGCAATTGTACTTGCGATGTTTTGTAAATTTTCCATAGTGTATTCATTTTGGTGTGATTTCCAAACAGCACCGAAACCATCTTTTTCACCGTAGCGTGGAATTAAATGAAGGTGGAAGTGGAACACAGTTTGTCCAGCTTTTTCACCGTTATTGTTAAGTAGGTTAAAGCCAACTGGATTAAACTCTGCTTTAATCGCATTTGAGATTTTTGGAACGACAGAAAAAATGTGTGATGCGATTTCTGGCGTTAACGCAAAAATGTCTTGTTTGTGAACTTTCGGAATAACAAGAGTATGTCCTTTTGTTACTTGACTAATATCTAAAAATGCAAGCACATGTTCATCTTCGTATACTTTTGAGCAAGGGATTTGCCCGTCAATGATTTTACAAAAAATACAATTGTCTGCTGTATGATTCATTGATCTCATCCTTTCAAATATCCTTAGCCGTATTTTACCATAATTACATAAGAGAACAAACACGAAAAACAGGAAGCTGACTCAGCTTCCTGTTTTCTGAAGAGGGATTGAAAAAGCATTATCGTAATTTACGTTTCGCAGACACCTCATTTATTTAAGAAATGCACGGTAAATCGGCTAAAGTTTCTGCCGTAGACACCCCATTTTCAAGTGAAATGAATTGCAATCTTTTTTAAAATGAAATTGTTTATTTTTTAAAACAGTATATGCTCTTTCAGAGACACCCCGTTTCGAAAATGAAACAAATAATCTGGTTATGTGTAAATTTCATTGTCCAACATGGACACCCCATTTCATGATGACTTCACTATGTTGTTGTACTCATCAATTGGTGGTTGCTTTTTCAATGTGTTCCTTCTTCACTAATTATGATGTCCGCTTTCGGGAAAATATATGCTAATAAATTTAAAATTTTTTTTTGAGTACATGGATACTATGTAGTACAGCATAATTTTTGGTAAGATGAATATAGAATGAATACTAATGAAGAAAGTGGTGTCGTATGAGCGAGTTATTGCGTGTAGAAAATGTTACAGGAGGATATACGAAACGACCTGTATTAAAAGATGTTTCGTTCTCTGTTAATAAAGGCGAACTTGTCGGCTTAATCGGTTTAAATGGAGCTGGTAAAAGTACGACGATTAAACATATTATCGGTTTAATGGAACCGAAAAAAGGAACTGTCACAATTAATGGGAAAACAATTCGTGATGATATGACAGCGTACCGTTCTAGTTTTTCGTTCATCCCAGAAACACCTGTATTATATGATGAGCTAACGCTAGAAGAACATTTGAAGCTAACAGCGATGGCGTACGGTGTCGATGAAAAACAATATGAAGAACGTGTAGGACAACTATTACAAGAATTTCGCATGAAAAATCGTTTAAAATGGTTTCCGTCTCATTTCTCAAAAGGGATGAAACAAAAAGTAATGATTATGAGTGCATTTTTAGTGGAACCATCTCTTTACATTGTGGACGAACCTTTCGTAGGGCTTGATCCGTTAGCGATTCAATCACTTCTTCAAATGATGGATCAAATGAAAAAGAGTGGAGCCGGTATTTTAATGAGCACACATATTTTAGCGACGGCAGAGCGTTATTGTGATTCGTTCATTATTCTGCATCAAGGTGAAGTAAGAGCGAAGGGAACGTTATCTGAGCTGCAATCACAGTTTAATATGCCAGGTGCAACGTTAGATGATATTTACATCGCGCTAACAAAGGAAGAAGATTATGAATAGCACAGCGTTATGGAAAGAACGATTTCGTCACTTTCTAAAAGAAGTTCGTACATATAGTAAATACGTATTTAATGATCATTTGAAATTTATTTTTGTATTTATAATCGGCGCAGGAGCGTATTATTACCAGCAATGGTTACAAACGTTAACACCTTCGTTTCCGACAGCGCTTGTTATGGCAGTGTTGCTTGGACTCGTATTAACGGCCGGATCGATACAAACGTTATTAAAAGAAGCAGATCTTGTTTACTTACTGCCAGTAGAAGAAAAGTTAAAACCTTATTTCACAAAGGCATTTCTCTTTACATTTATGATTCAGTTATACATAATCGCAATCGTAGCAGCTGCGCTTGCTCCGTTATACTTCCAACAAATGAAGCAAACCGGTGCTGGCTACATATGGATTGTCCTCGCATTTGTCATTGTAAAAGCGTGGAATTTATTCGTCGCGTGGGAAAAGTCATTTTTAACAGATCAAAATATACAAAGGGCTGATTGGTTTATTCGTTTTATCTTAAACGGTTTATTTGTATATTTCCTTGTAGAACGTACTTCAGTTCTTGTTATTGGCGGAATCGTTCTGCTCATGGTGTTATATCTTGCCATCATGCATCAAATGGTAAAAGGAAAGCCGCTAAACTGGGAGTATTTAATTTCTGAAGAAGGTAAGAAAATGATGCTGCTGTACCGAATTGCGAATATGTTCGTTGATGTACCAGCATTAAAAGAAAGAGTATCTCGCCGAAAATGGCTGGATTTCATTCTGTCGATAATCGGCGAAAAGCGTACATATTTATACTTATATACGAGAACGTTTTTAAGATCAGGTAACTATTTTGGATTATATGTGCGTTTGCTCGCTCTTGGAGGAGTTATTCTTTACTTCATTCCATTTTTATATGGGCGATTTATCGTAAGTTTTATCTTCCTATACTTAATCGGCTATCAGCTATTAACTTTATGGAAACATCACCGCATGAAAATTTGGCTTGATTTGTATCCAGTAAAGGTAGATGAAAAGAAGAAAGATTTTCTTACTTTATTAAATGCGATTCTAATCATCGGGAGCGTAATCTTTACAGTTATATTTGCACTAGCAACGAAAGATTTCATGATGACAGGAATTTTACTTGTCGTAAGCATATTATTTAGTATCGGTTTCGTTTACCAATACGGGGCGAAGCGCATTGAGCGTTTAAATTGAAAGGAATGAACCTATGATTACATACGAAGAGAAGGTTATAAAAGAATTGGAGCAGTGGAAAGCTACATTCATGAAAGATTCTTCTATGATGACACGGTTCTCCAAAAAAGTGCAGACGAAAGTGCAACAGCTCATTCCGGCGAAAGTACAAAAAGTGCTAACAGAGACGATCCGGATGATGGTACAAACAATTAGCGCCGGGTCAAACTTTATAAAGCCGAAGCTAAAAGAGACGACATGGTCACTGCAAAGACGTGACGATGAAGTTCGTAAAAAAATGGATGAGTACAAAAAAATAGCAGCGGCAGAAGGAGCAGGGACTGGAGCTGGTGGTATTCTCCTCGGTCTTGCTGACTTTCCGCTTTTACTCGGCATTAAAATTAAATTTTTATTCGATGCAGCAACATTGTACGGATTTGATACGAGCGACAAAGAAGAGCGCCTTTTTATCCTTCACGTTTTCCAGCTTGCCTTTTCAAGTGACGACCACCGAAAAGAAATATGGAAAGCAATCGAAACATGGGATACAGAAGAAGAAAATCATATGGACTGGGAAAAGTTCCAAACAGAGTACCGAGACTATATCGATTTAGCAAAAATGCTTCAGCTCGTACCCATAATCGGTGCCCCGGTCGGCGCGTATGCGAACTATCAATTATTGCAAAGACTTGGGGAAGTAACGATGAATTGTTATCGTATGCGGTTGCTGAATAGGGATTAAAAAGAAGGCGTCCTACATGTGTAATGTAGGACGCCTTTTCTTAGAAGCTAAGTCCGATATAGCTAACTCCAACTATAATCAATACGATAAAAAGTACAATGATTAATGAAAATCCGCTCTTGCCAGCTTGTCCCGCTTCACCGCCGCCATTACCACCAAGTCCCATATGATATCCTCTTTATTGTTATATGTTGTTTTTACTTTATAACTCTCTTTATTTTCCAATAAATACCTTCTATAGTGCTAACTAAATTGAAAATCATTTCGTTTTGTTTTATAATTTACTTACCGATCGGTAAGTAAAAATAAGTGAGGTACAGTATGACGAAGAATTTACAAACATCGCAGAACATTGTAGAGGCATCATTTAAACTTATGGCAGAACACGGCATTGAGAAGATGAGTCTTTCCATGATTGCGAAAGAGGTAGGTATTTCAAAACCGGCTATTTACTATCATTTTTCTTCTAAAGAAGCGTTAGTTGATTTTTTATTTGAAGAAATTTTTTCTGGGTATCATTTCGTGAATTATTTCGATAAAGAGCAATATACGAAAGAAAACTTTGCAGAAAAGTTAATCGCAGATGGTTTACATATGCTCTCTGAGTATGAAGGGCAAGAAGGAATACTACGCGTTATCAATGAATTTATCGTAACTGCATCGCGAAATGAAAAGTACCAGAAACGTTTATTTGAAATACAAGAGGATTTCTTACATGGTTTCCACGATTTATTGAAGAAAGGCGCGAGACTGGGCGTTGTGTCACAACATGAAACGGAAGAAAATGCTCATACGCTAGCACTCGTGATCGATAATATGAGCAACTATATGCTCATGGGATTCCAGTTAAAGTATAAAGAAATTTGGATTCGAAATGTGAAAAACGTCATGAAGGAGGAGTAAAGATGAAAATGCAAAAAAACTGGTGGCTCGGTTTTCTTGGATTTATTGGGATTTATCCCGCATTAACGGGCAGTAAGACCCCCACCTCAAAATTCAGCGAAAGCAAAGAAGTTAGGTGGGGATCAGCTGCCCGTAAAAGCCCGATTGGTTCAACTAATAATCAGTGGGGGATGAACAAAACCCCCCACTGATTAAAGTTTCACTTTATAAAATACCAAGTATGATTGAAGCTTTTCAAGCGGATGGAAGTTGGCTAAAGTTAATCGGTTTCATTTGGTTACTTTGGTTCGGATATTTTATTCCGGAGAAGAAGGAAGATTAAATTTTAATTTTCTGTAAATTTATGTAAAAAATAGATTGAGAGTATTCATATATTAGATTACTAGATTTGGAGTGGTTACATGGATCCATTGAAAAATGAAATTCACCCTGACATGGTCAAGGTGTGGAAAGTTCGTGCTGTAATTGAAGAAGGGATCGGTATACTCGTCATTTTAGCTTACCTTTTCCTCATGATAAAATTTGATTGGTGGGCGTGGATTTTGTATGTGATGATTGGGCTAACAGTTGTGTTCGCACCATTTTCGTACTTCTTATTCCCGAAACTACGTCAACGTTATTACAGCTACCAACTAAATGAGGAAGAGCTTGAAATTCAGCATGGTCTTTTTGTCGTAAAGCGCGTATTAGTACCGATGATTCGTGTACAGCACGTAACGATTGAACAAGGTCCGATTATGAGAAAATATGGCTTAGCAGAATTACACATTTCAACGGCAGCAACTTCTCACAGCATCCCAGGCTTAACGATGTATGAAGCAGAAATGTTGAAAACGAAAATCGCAGAATTAGCGAAAGTGAGTGATGAGGATGTATAAGAGGCAGCATCCAATCACGATGTTATTAGAATTAAAAATAACAGATTTTATACCACTCATTATTTTCATGTTCAGCTTAAACGGAAAATTCCCGTTTTGGTATTTAATTCCCGCAGCATTTGGTTTACTCACCGTTTTTTCAGCATTTGAAAAATGGTATTACACAACATATTGGGTTGAAAATAACGTATTACATGTGAAAAAAGGTCTCTTCGTGAAAAAGGAGAGCTACTTAAATAAAGAACGTGTTCAAACGATTAATACAAGTTCTAACGTACTATATCAAATGCTCGGTTTGAAAAAAATTCAGATTGAAACAGCTGGTGGGGGCGATGAAGCAGAAGTTAGCTTAGCTGGTATTACGGCAGAAGAAGCGGCGGAGCTTATTACTTTGCTAAATGAGCCAACTCCAGAAGTGAAAGCAGGAGGAACGTTAGACGAAGCAACAGAAAATGTAGTAGAAAAAGAAATTGTTACAGAAGAAAAACAAGCGACAGAATATAAATTAACTTGGAAAGAGATTTTATTAGCATCTGTTACATCTGGTCAATTTGGACTATTATTCTCTTTAATCTTTTTCGTTTATCACCAAGTAGATGAGTACATTCCGAAATGGATAGAGAATGGCGTAAAGTCGTATGTAATGGAACATGATATATATGGCTGGATTTTCATGGTAGCTATTTTGCTCGTTCTTTCGTGGATTATATCTACAATTGGCTACGCGTTAAAACATGGTAACTTCACAGTAAATCGAAAAAATGATGAAGTCCGTATTTCGCAAGGGTTACTGGAAAGAAAAGAACTCGTACTAAAATTGCACCGTATTCAAGGTATTACGATAAAAGAAAGCATTTTACGCCAACCATTCGGTTATTGTGCTGTGCAAGTAGAAGTAATTCAAAGTAAGGGAATGGATGACGAAAAAGAAAAAGTTACGCTGCATCCAATTATTCGAAAAGATCGCGTGCAACAGTTACTCGCACATTTACAGTTACCATATGAACTGAATACAAACATTATTTCATTACCAAAAGCAGCATTGCGCCGCTATCTCATTGATAGTTTTATCTTCTTCGCAATGCTAGCAATCCCGCTTCTTGGAATAAGTATATACTCTGAAAAGCACTTCATCATGTGGGCATTAATTCCGCTCGCAATCCTTATCTTTACACTTGGATACGCAACATTTAAAACAAATGGTTACAGTGTTAACGGAGAACAAATTACACTTGTCTATCGTAGCGTCGGAAAATATACAGGACTTATTAGAAGAAGACATGTCCAATCAATGGAGAAGACACAATCATATTTCCAGCGCCGAGCGGATTTATGTACGTATAAGTTTTCTAGTGCATCATCTAGTTATAAAATAGAGCATACGAGAGTAGAAGACGCGGAGAGAATGCAGGATTGGTATAAGAAGAGAATGAGTGAGGAATAATTTGAGAAAGCTTGCCTAGTCTGAAGGGCAAGCTTTTTTGTTATAGGGAAAAGAGTCGTTTAATCCATATATTAGTACAACTACAGCAAACATGTATCAATACGCATGAAAAAAGGTAATATGCTTCTGTTTTGGGGATATGTGGATTTTTTGATGTAAATGGTATACAAAAATACAAATAGTATTAGGAGGTTATATATGATAAGTCAGTTGAAAAGAGAAGCACTTGATGCATTAAAAGGAAGATGGGGATTAGCGGTAGGGGCAACTTTATTAATTGGAATCCTTATTGGAGCTGTTGAAATGCTAACAACAGGTATTTTCTCGATATTTTGGGGTTGGGAAGAGGCAAGTGATTCACTTACAGTAAGTATTATTGTAATGCTTGTTATTGGTCCATTAACAATAGGTGCCTATTATCTTGTTTTAAATGCAATTCGTGGGACTGATGCTCGCATTGGTCATATATTTAGATGGTTTAGCGATGGAAGTAAGTTGATGAAGTCGTTTTTAACATATTTACTAATGTATGTATACTTGACTCTATGGACATTACTTCTTATTATTCCAGGTATTATTAAATCATTTTCTTATTCTATGACATATTTTATTTTGAATGATCATCCAGAATATACAGCGAATCAAGCGATTACTGAGAGTCGTCATATGATGAATGGACATAAAATGGATTACTTTTTACTATGCTTAAGTTTCTTAGGCTGGTTCATATTAAGTATTCTTACTATAGGAATCGGTTTCTTATGGTTAGCACCTTATTTCTACACGACATCAGCCGCATTTTATGAAGAGATTTCAAAAGAATATTATAAAAAAGAAGGCACTACTTTTTAATAAAACATATAAACCATCTGTTCCCTATATTCTTTAGGGGGTAGGTGGTTTTCTTTTTTGAGGACTTTGTCTAAAAAATAGGTAAGATTATTTTTAGGAAAAATAAAAGAAGCAACATAAATGAAATATACTTGTCCATGTTGCGTATATAAAGTGAAACTTTAATCAGTGGGGATTTTGTTCATTCCCCACTGATTATTAGTTCTCACCAATCGGGCATTTATGGGCAGCCCGCCTCCCGCCTAACTCCTTTGTTTTAGCTGAATTTTGAGGTGGGGGTCTTACTGTCCGGCAAATAGCGGGATAAAGTAATAAGAAGGACTAAATCGGTAAATTTTATTAATGGATATATTAGGAATGAATATGAAAGTATAGATGTATAGTCAATGTTGTGTATTTGATGTTATCATATTGAATGATATGGAAATTTTTAATAGAATAAGTAACTAAAAATTCAAAGGTAATGAAGCTTTTGTTGTATAAAGAAAATACTTAGTAGTAATCAACAATATTAAAAATAAGATTCGTATTTATATAAATTTAGTAGAAATGGGGTTTTAAAAAGGAATGAGTATCAGCATAACGCGGCAAAAGATTTTGGCGGCCGCTTCTCAAATTGTGCAATGTAAAGGGGTTGCTAAATTAACCTTAGAAGCAGTGGCAAAAGAGGCGGGTGTAAGTAAAGGTGGATTATTGTATCACTTTGCAAATAAAGAAGCTTTAATAGAAGGTATGATAGTCAGAGGGATAGAGGATTATGAGGGCGCTATTTACAATAAAGTAGCGGAAGACTCAGAGAGGAAAGGGAGATGGGTTCGCTCTTTTGTAGAGGAAAGATTAAGTAATGAGAGAAGAACAGAAGAGTTGTCTAGTAGTATGATGGCAGCATTCATGTTAAAACCTGAATTACTTGAGCCATTACAACAATCATTTCAGCAACTGCAAAAGAATATAGAAAACGATGAGATAGATTCAGTTTGTGCAACAATTATTAGATTAGCGGCAGATGGATTATGGTATTCGGAATATTTAGGGGTTGGCAGACTAAGCCCCGAGTTAAGAGAAAAAGTGATTCAAGCTCTTATTGGTAATTCATATAAATAGAATATACGAACTATATAATGTGAAAACAATTCACCATTACTTATTTAATGTAGTGGTGAATTGTTTTTTTTATTAGAAAAATAGAACAATTTTATAGAGTATTGAATTATAACCGTCCAGACGGTATAGTAATATTTGGTTTAAGAGGAAAATGAAACAAAAAAAGAATAAAAGATATTTTTAGCACACTATTCGAAAGGATAGGCCGCAAAGCTTAGAGTCTACGGTAATACATATTGGTTACTAAGATCGTCTGGTTGCACATTTTTGATGCAACCGGACGGTCTTTTTTTGTTATATAAATATAAAAAATAGGAGGGAACTATGCAAATGAAAAGTACTAAAAGGCATATTTCAATGGTTTCATTAGTTTTTCTAGTATTATTTTCAGTGCTGAATGTGTGGGCTCCAGTTATTCAAGCTGCTGTGATGAAAAGTCCAGTGGACGAAATTAATATTTCCCGTACTGATGGCACGACATCTGAACCGTATCAAGCCTCAGATGGTATGAAAGTAGAAGTGAAGTGGTCAGCTAAAGAAAAAATAAAAAGTGGAGATCAATTCACAATTGATATGCCAAAAGAGTTTCGAAAAGACCTTATGAATATGAGTTTTCCTTTAAAAGATGCTGAAGGAAAAACAGTTGGTACATGTGAGATGAAAAAGGGTCTATTAACATGTACTATGGGTGATTACGTAGAAGGAAAGAATAACATTAAAGGTTCTTTATTCGTAGAATTCTACTTTGGTCTAGAAGCATATGATGGTGTTAAAGAAATTCCATTAGAATTTAACGTTGATGGTCAAATCGTCAATAAAGAAGTAAGTGTAAATAATACGACAGAGAGACCGAAGCCACAGCCCAATACGGAAAATTTATTGAAATGGGGTTCTTATAATCAAGAAGATCCTTCAATTGCTGATTGGCTTGTATATGTAAATGCAACTGGAACAGAAATGCAAGATCTTAAATTAACAGATACATTAGGACCTGGGCATGAGTTAATTACAGACAGCGTAGTATTAGAAGAGGCTGTATTTGAAGATGGTTATGCACCAACAAATATTAAGCCAGCAGATTTATCTAACATTAAAATAAATGCAACGAAGACTGGATTTACAATTGAGTTTCCAGACAGTTCAAAAGGCTATATTTTAAGATATAAAACAAAGGTTACAAATCCTGCTGCAAAGCCTCATAAAAATACTGTGAAATTAGAAGGTAAAAATATTAAAACTGAAGAAAAAGTAGGACAAGTATTTGTAAGTGGTGGGGGAGGATCCGGTTCAGGTGACAATAATCCACCTAGCATTGAAAAAAATATAGTTGATGAGAATGGCAAGCTTGTAGAGAATGAGCAGTTAACACAAATGGATCAAGTTATTCAATACCAAGTTGGTACACATATACCGAACGATCCTCCTAAATACACATCTATGGTAATTAGTGATGATTTAGAAGATGTTTTAGAAGTATTAGAGGCAAAGGTGTATGATCAAAATGGCCAAGATATTACTTCTAAAGGAACGTTAAATATAGATAAACAAAGAAGTGAAGTAACATTTACATTTGGTGAGAGTTTTGACTATAAGTCATATGAAGACCAGATAATTAACCTTAGTATTAAGGCGAAAATTAAAAATAATGCAGACTTATCTTCTTACGTAGATAAGAAGATTCCTAATAAAGCAGAATTACATTTTGATGATAAAACATTAACATCAAAAGAAGTAACCATTACGCCGCCTGAAGCTCCAAAAGACGGTACAGTATCAATTCATAAAATAGATGCTGTGAATCCGAACAAAGGGTTAAAAGGTGCCGAATTTGAAGTTCGAAATAGTGCAAATGAAGTTGTTGCAAAACTGAAAACGGACGAAAAAGGTTTTTCAGTACCTCAAACTTTAGCTCCTGGGACGTATAAAGTTTATGAAACAGTAGCGCCAGAAGGATATCAAAAATTAACAAGCCCAGTAGAGGTTACACTTCAAGCTGGAGAAACAAAAACAATTGAAATTAAAAACACTATGCAAAAGGGTCAAATTGAAGTAAAGAAAATTGATTCGGAAAATGGTGAAAAACCATTAGCAAATGCAGAGTTTGATATAGTAAAAGACGGTGTAGTAGTCGAACATATTGTTACAGATAAAGATGGTAAGGCAATCTCTAAACCGTTAGCACCAGGAAAATATATTTTAAAAGAAACAAAAGCACCTGAAGGCTACCAATTAAAAGAAACAGAGTTCGAAGTAAATGTAACAGGGGACGGCATATTCCCAATACAAGTGGAAAATGCAATGGTAGACAAAGGTAATATAGAAATTACAAAAGTGGACAAAGAAAACGGGGCAGTATTAGCCGGTGTCGAATTTGAAGTCCAAGATGAGAAAGATGGCGTAGTAAGAAAAGTAGTAACAGATAAAGATGGAAAAGCAAACGTTTCAGATCTATCAGTAGGAAAGTACAAATTAGTAGAGACGAAAAGCTTACCAGGTTACAAAAATCTAGCAGAACCAGTACTATTTGAAATTACAAAAGGTATGACAAAAGCTTTATCAATAAAAGTAGAAAATGAGCAGTTAGACAAAGGCTCAGTAGAAATTATAAAAATAGATAAAGATAGTCAAAAAGTATTAGAGGGCGTAGTCTTCGAAGTGCAAGATGAGCAAGGAAAAGTAGTAACAGAAGTAAAAACAGATAAAGATGGTAAAGCAAAAATCTCAGATTTATCAGTAGGAAAGTACAAATTAGTAGAGACGAAAAGTTTACCTGGCTACAAAAAGTTAACAGAACCAGTATCATTCGAAATTACAAAAGGTATGACAACAGTCCTATCATTGAAAGTAGAAAATGAACAGTTAGATAAAGGTTCAGTAGAAATTACAAAAGTAGATAAAGACAACAAAAAAGCATTAAAAGGCGTAGTCTTTGAAGTGCAAGATGAAGCTGGAACAGTAGTAAAGGAAGTAAAAACAGATAAAGATGGTAAAGCAAAAATCTCAGATCTATCAGTAGGAAAGTACAAATTAGTAGAGAAAGAAAGTTTACCAGGCTATAAGAAACTAACAGATCCAGTATTATTTGAAATTAAAAAAGGCATGACTGAAGTTCTATCATTAAAAATAGAAAATGAAATGGTAGATACGGGAAATGTAGAGATAACAAAGATAGATAAAGATAATAAAGCACCGTTAGCGGGAGTAACATTCATCGTCCAAGATGAAAAGGGTAATGAAGTTACAAAAGTAACGACAGATAAAGA
>NZ_JAKUDW010000121.1:0-15373 GCF_022662595.1 Bacillus cereus group sp. BfR-BA-01524
CGGTAGCACCTGTGTTACCTTGAACGCCTTGAGGTCCAGTAGCGCCGGTAGCACCTGTGTTACCTTGAACGCCTTGAGGTCCAGTGGCACCCGTAGCCCCCGTGTTACCTTGAGCACCTTGAGGTCCAGTAGCACCCGTGTTACCTTGAGGTCCCTGAGAGCCAGTAGCGCCGGTAGCGCCAGTGCTACCTCGAGGTCCAGTGGCACCAGTAGCGCCTGCTGGTCCAGTAGGTCCGGTAGGTCCTTGAATGAACGAAGCAGAATTAACTAGAGCAGTTTGTAATGCTGCTATTAATTTAAGAAGCTCTTGAAGTGTGCAAGGGTCAATTCGGAATAATTTTGTAATGTATAGTAAATAGTTAATGAGATTTTGAAGCTCAATAAATACAGCGCTTGCTACAAAGGTTGGATTTCTTAATATAGTTATTAAGTTTTTAATAATAGCTAACCCTTGTGCTTTCAGGGAGGAAGTCGCGTCTAGTGAACAAATAAATTTACTTAGTAGGTTCAATGTATCGATTAGATCTTCAATATTTTGGGGAGATGGATTTGCGAAAAGTTTTGGGATTATTTTTGTTAAATCAATAATAATCGCACGAAATGTTCTAAGTTGAGCTTTAGTAATTGGGATTGATGGAGTATTTGGGATTCGTCCGGCGCTACTTGGAAAGCATGGTTTGGAGAATTTGTTTTGACTGTCGTTATAACGAGACATTAAATCTCTCCTTTCTCATGAAAATGTGAACGAAACTCATCATAGTAGATGCAGAAATTGGTTAAATGGTCATAGTAAAATCGTTTGTTTAAAGAAAAAATAGAAAAAACGCCTTACAATAAGGCGTTTTTTCTATTTTCTGCGTATTGATAATATCGCTTTAATGAAATTTTTGATTTGAATCCAGCGAGTTTTATAATTTCTGATTCAGGAGTTTCTTTTTTTATTAAGTTTAAAATATAGGTGTTACGAAAATGTTGTCCTGAAATTCCTTTACGTAAATTGGCTCTAGCCACTTCGAGGCGAATCATTTTTTGTATAGCAATTTCCGTTAATGCCTTTGGTGCATCATTTTCATATACCCACCTGTATGTTCCGCGGTTAAAATCAAATGCGACAAACAATGAATCGTCACTATGATACTTAGGACGAACTGGTTCTGGGATACTTTTGTAATAATTATATAGTTGTTTTTTGTCTTCTTTTGCTAATGTAATTGTTCTTTCTACACCTGCGGTTGCTGGGATTGACAATGTGTTAGTTTCAAAGTGAACGTGATGCATTGTTAATGCTGTAAGTTCCTGTAAGGATAAACCGTAGTCGATCAATAGATTTAAAATGGCGATATTGCGATCCATTAATAAAGGGCGCACAGGAAGTTGTTTTTCTGAAAGTCCTTCTAATGAAGTGACTATATACTTTAATCTTTTTTCTTCATCAGGTGAAATGAAATCTTCGTTACGAAGTGTACGGTCTGGTTGAATAGATATTTCCATATTCTTCAATGGATTGGGAATGTTTAGAAAATGATGCATTCTATTTAATACAGTAAATACACGATGCATCGTTTTTTCTGAGTAATGTCGATTCGTTTTTAAATCGGAAAAGTAATCTTCGTAGTCTTTTGTACAAAGTGTAGCCCATATATTACTGGAAGGGAGCTTTTTGTTTTTTTCTAACCAATGTCCGAAGTCTTCAACGTCATAAACATAACGTTTAATAGTTGAGGGTTTTCGGCCTTTATTCAATAAAAAAATAGAAAAGGCTTGTATTGTATCATGGAATTCCGTTGTCTCCATAGTCCCACCACCTTAATTATTTCTTATATTATAGCAAACTTTTCTGAAAATAGGCATTTACAAGGGGGACAGGAATAATAATATTTGGTGAGTGGATAAAGTGAAACTATAATCAGTGGGGATTTTGTTCATCCCCTGCTGATTATTAGTTAAACCAATCGGGCATTTACGGGTGGTTATCTCCCGCTTAAATACCGAGCGTTTGCTGAATGTTGAGGTGGGAGTCTTACTGCTCGCAAATAGCGGGATAAAATGAGGTGATTGTATGGAACAATCGATGCGAAAGAAAAACAACAATCAAATTAATATTGTGTTAAACCATCGAAAGAAAATTTCTTTGCCAGCCGCAGAAAATAAAACGGTAATTTCAAATGAAACTACAATTAAACATGAAATGCTGCAGAGAATTGAAGAAGAGATGGGGAAGCTTGTTGGGATGGATGATATAAAAAAGATAATAAAAGAAATATATGCTTGGATTTATGTGAATAAAAAAAGACAAGAGAAGGGATTGAAGTCTGAGAAGCAAGTACTTCATATGCTGTTTAAAGGGAATCCGGGTACAGGGAAGACAACTGTTGCTAGAATGATAGGGAAATTGCTGTTTGAGATGAATATTCTATCGAAAGGCCACTTGGTTGAAGCTGAACGTGCTGATCTTGTAGGAGAGTACATCGGCCATACAGCTCAAAAAACAAGAGATTTAATAAAAAAAGCAATGGGAGGTATTTTGTTTATTGATGAGGCGTATTCTTTAGCTCGAGGAGGAGAGAAGGACTTTGGGAAAGAAGCAATTGATACGCTTGTAAAACATATGGAAGATAAACAACATGGTTTTGTATTGATTTTAGCTGGATATTCAAGAGAGATGAATCACTTTCTTTCATTAAATCCAGGGCTGCAATCTCGTTTTCCATTTATTATTGAATTTGCGGATTACTCGGTAAATCAGCTATTGGAAATTGGGAAGAGAATGTATGAAGATCGTGAATATCAGTTATCAAAAGAAGCTGAATGGAAATTTAGGGATCATTTACATGCGGTGAAGTATTCGTCGCAAATTACATCGTTTAGTAATGGGCGGTATGTACGGAATATTGTTGAAAAATCAATTCGTACACAGGCGATGCGGTTGTTACAAGAAGATGCGTATGATAAAAATGATTTAATTGGAATATCGAGTATGGATTTAATGCTCGAAGAGGAGACGCACAGTACATAAACTGTGCGTCGATTTTTGTGTATAAGTTCGTTTACTCTTTTTTTTCTTTTTCTTGGCGTGCTTTATGGAAGCGTTCCATTTTAGCGCTCTTTTCGTGTGCTGAATTAGGATCGTGTCCAAATTGATTTACTGAGCTTTTTTGAGCTCCTTTATTAACGTGGTTTGTCATTTGTATTCACCTCACTTTAAAAATTAGTATAAACATTATATAAAGAAAAAATCGTTAGAAAAGAAAAACCTCTTTACAATATGTAAAGAGGTTAGATTGCTATTTATGCATTGAACGTTCTTTCGTTTCGATACGTCTGTGCGGTAAATGCCATTTGTAATGAATAGAAACCATGCGGAAGCAAACAATTAAAATGAATAAAATGTAAAGAGCCCAATCGCTAACAATAATTTGAGCGCCAATTAAGAAACCTGCTAAAATCGTCCAAAAGGCATATACTTCAGCTCGAAGAACGAGAGGTTTTCTGCGGGCTAAAAGGTCGCGAATGATACCACCGCCAATACCGGTTAAAACAGCTGCTACGATTGTGGCGCTAATTGGTAAATTTAATTTTTGAGCATATAATGCTCCTTGTACAGCAAATGCTGATAAGCCGATAGCGTCAGTGATATTTTCCCACTTTTTCCAATGTCTAATTAATTTATTTGGAAAAAGAAAAATAATAGTCATTGATAAAAGTGCGATTTGGAATAACATGTCTTGTTGCCAAAACGCGACAATCGGATAACCGATTAATAAATTACGAAGGGCACCTCCCCCAAATGCGGTTGCCATTCCTAAAATATACACCCCGAAAATATCATAATCCTCTTCCATTGCAACAATGGCTCCGCTTAGTGCGAAAGCGATTGTGCCTATGATGCTAAAAATCTCCCATGCCATGAATTTTCTCCCCCGCTAACTAGATGAAATGTGCTTCCTCTGCTATTATATTAGAAGGTTTAAATTTCGAAAAGGATGAGTGAACATATTTGATGGAAGAAAAAGAAAAAGTCATACTAGTAGGCTGTCAATTGCCACAAGATGATGATGAAAAATTTATGCATTCCATGAAAGAGCTTGCATCACTAGCGAAGACTGCACGAGCAGAATTGTTAGTTTCAACAACGCAAAAACGACCAAAGTTTCATCCGGCAACTTACATAGGTAAAGGGAAATTAGAAGAGCTTACAATGTTAACTGAAGAATTAGAGCCGGATGTTATTGTATTTAATAATGAATTAACGCCGAGTCAAATTCGGAATTTATCCTCAGTATTAGATGCGAGAGTAATTGATCGAACGCAACTAATACTAGATATTTTTGCGCAACGTGCGAAGTCGAGGGAAGGTAAGCTTCAAGTAGAATTAGCTCAGTTGCAATATACAATGCCACGTCTTATGGGGCAAGGGTTGTCCTTATCGCGTCTTGGTGGTGGTATTGGAACGAGAGGACCGGGTGAGACGAAACTTGAGACGGATCGTCGTCATATTCGATCGCGTATTGATGAAATAAAGAAACAACTTGCAGTTGTTGTGGAACATCGAAAAAGATATCGTGAGAGAAGAAAAGATAATAAAGTATTTCAAGTCTCATTAATAGGGTATACAAATGCAGGGAAATCGACACTGTTTAATAGATTAACGGAAGCTAATACGTTTGAAGAAAACCTTCTGTTTGCAACACTAGACCCAACGACGAGGAAGATGCCGTTACCTTCTGGTTATACAGTATTACTAACTGATACTGTTGGTTTTATACAAGATTTACCCACTTCATTAATCGCTGCTTTTCGTTCAACACTGGAAGAAGCGGGGGAAGCAGATGTTATTTTACATGTAGTTGATTCTGCGGATCCTAACTACATAGGGCATGAAAAAACAGTAAAACGATTATTATCAGAACTTGAAATTAATCATATTCCTATTATTACGTTATATAATAAAAAAGATGAATTACATCAAAACTTTATTCCGTTTCCGAAAAGTGATTTCTTAATGACTAGTGCTTTTGAAGAAAGTGATTTATTGCGTATAAAAGAAGCGATAGAAATGAAAATGAAGAAAGAAATGGATCGTTATCGAGTGGAAATCCCTCCGAGTGAAGGTAAGTTATTAACGCTTTTAAAGACGGAAACGCTATTAGCAAAGATGGAGTTTCTGGAAGATAAATTTGTATATGATTGTGCAGGGTATATTTTTACTCATTCATCGCTTAATGTGCAATTAAAGAGATTTTTAGTGGAAGAAGGAGAAAATAAAAATGTTTGATCGTTTGAAAAATGGAGAAAAAATTGCTCCAATCGTAAAAGAAGTAGAGAGTCAGATTACAGAAGTACATAAACGTGCGGATGAAGTAATTGAAAGTAATCAGTTTCGTGTATTAGAAAGTTTTCGTAAACATAAAATTAGTGACTCGCATTTTATCCCGACGACAGGTTATGGTTATGATGATATTGGCCGTGATACGTTAGAAAAAGTATATGCTGATGTATTTGGGGCGGAAGCTGGACTTGTTCGTCCGCAAATTATTTCAGGTACTCACGCTATCTCTACAGCGTTATTTGGTATTTTACGCCCGGGAGATGAGTTATTGTATATCACTGGGAAACCGTATGATACGTTAGAGGAAATCGTTGGTGTGCGTGGGAAAGGTGTAGGTTCATTTAAAGAATATAATATTGGTTACAATGCAGTTCCACTAACTGAAGCTGGGCTTGTTGATTTTGAAGCTGTTGCAGCAGCGATTCATAGTAATACGAAAATGATCGGTATTCAGCGCTCGAAAGGTTATGCTACTCGTCCATCGTTTACTATTTCTCAAATTAAAGAGATGATCGCGTTTGTTAAAGAAATTAAACCTGATGTTGTTGTGTTTGTAGATAATTGTTATGGCGAGTTTATTGAAGAGCAAGAGCCGTGTCATGTTGGTGCGGATTTAATGGCAGGTTCGCTTATTAAAAACCCAGGCGGGGGAATTGTAAAAACTGGTGGCTACATTGTCGGCAAAGAACAGTATGTTGAAGCGTGTGCATATCGTTTAACATCTCCGGGAATTGGTGCCGAAGCTGGAGCGTCTTTATACAGTCTGCAAGAAATGTATCAAGGTTTCTTCTTAGCGCCACATGTTGCGGGGCAAGCGCTAAAAGGTGCGATTTTTACAGCTGCTTTTTTAGAAAAGTTAGGAATGAACACGTCACCAGCGTGGAATGCACCAAGAACAGACTTAATTCAATCTGTTCAATTTGATGATAAAGACCGTATGGTTGCCTTCTGCCAAGCGATTCAATATGCATCTCCAATTAATTCGCATTTTACTCCGTATGCAAACTATATGCCGGGTTATGAAGATGATGTGATTATGGCTGCGGGAACGTTTATTCAAGGTGCAAGTATTGAATTGTCTGCTGATGGTCCAATTAGACCGCCATATGTTGCGTATGTTCAAGGTGGCTTAACGTATTCGCATGTTAAAATTGCGATTTGTTCTGCGATTGATGAATTGATTGAAAAGAATTTATTAACAATTTCTTAAAGGAAAGCTGTCGATTTCGGCAGCTTTTTTCGTATAAAAGTAATGATTTGTGAGATTAGAAAAAAGAATGAAAAAATTTATAAAAAATCATGTAAGAAAAGCTAACATCTATTGACACTAAACATAACATGGTATAAAATGAGAAACAGTTAAGGCGAAGGAGGAACTGAAAAATGAAAGAAGATAGACGTTCTGCCCCGCTGTTTCCTATTGGTATTGTTATGGATTTAACACAATTGTCTGCACGTCAAATTCGCTACTATGAAGAGCATAATCTTGTTTCTCCAACCCGTACGAAGGGGAATCGTAGATTATTTTCATTTAACGATGTAGATAAGTTGTTAGAAATTAAAGATTTGTTAGATCAAGGCTTGAATATGGCTGGTATTAAACAAGTGTTACTAATGAAAGAAAATCAAACAGAAGCAGTGAAAGTAAAAGAAGAAACGAAAGAAATTTCAAAAACTGAGCTTCGCAAAATACTTCGAGATGAACTACAACATACAGGTAGATTCAATCGAACTTCATTGCGACAAGGTGACATTTCAAGATTTTTTCACTAAAGATAACTGATTCTGAAGGCGATTAGAGGGACTAAGGAGGAATTTATAATGTCTAGATACACAAAAGAAGATATTTTCCGTTTGGCGAAAGAAGAGAATGTAAAGTATATCCGTTTACAATTTACGGACCTTTTAGGGGTAATTAAAAACGTAGAGATTCCAGTGAGACAATTAACGAAAGCTCTTGATAACAAAATGATGTTTGATGGATCTTCGATTGAAGGTTTCGTACGTATTGAAGAATCTGATATGTATTTATATCCTGATTTAGACACTTGGGTAATTTTCCCTTGGACAGCTGAAAAAGGTAAAGTAGCTCGACTAATCTGTGATATTTACAATGCAGATGGCACTCCATTTGATGGAGACCCACGTAACAACTTAAAACGTGTGTTAAAAGAAATGGAAGCTTTAGGATTTTCAGACTTCAATCTTGGACCAGAGCCAGAATTCTTCCTATTTAAGGTTGATGAAAAAGGAAATCCAACATTAGAATTAAACGATAACGGTGGATACTTCGACCTTGCGCCGATGGATCTAGGGGAAAACTGTCGTCGTGATATCGTTCTTGAACTTGAAGAAATGGGATTTGAAATTGAAGCATCTCACCATGAGGTTGCTCCAGGGCAGCATGAAATTGACTTTAAATATGCAAATGCAATTCGCTCATGTGATGACATTCAAACATTCAAACTTGTTGTAAAAACAATTGCTCGTAAACATGGTTTACACGCAACATTTATGCCAAAACCACTATACGGTGTGAACGGTTCAGGTATGCACTGTAACTTATCATTATTTAAAAATGGTGAGAACGTATTCTTTGATGCAAACGGTGACTTACAACTAAGTGATGATGCTCGTCACTTCATCGCAGGTATTTTAAAACATGCACCAGCATTTACAGCGATAGCAAACCCAACTGTAAACTCATACAAACGTCTAGTACCTGGATATGAAGCACCTTGTTACGTAGCATGGTCTGCACAAAACCGTAGCCCGTTAGTACGTATCCCTGCATCTCGTGGTATTAGTACACGCGTAGAAGTACGTAGTGTTGACCCAGCTGCAAACCCATATTTAGTAATGGCTACATTATTAGCTGCAGGTCTTGATGGAATTAAAAACAAATTAACTCCACCAGCTGCAGTAGACCGTAACATCTATGTAATGACAAAAGAAGAGCGCGAAGAAGCAGGTATCGTTGACTTGCCAGCAACATTAGCGCAAGCGTTAGTTACATTACAATCTAATGAAGTAGTATGCGGTGCACTAGGAGAACACTTACTTGAGCACTTCATCGAAGCGAAAGAGATTGAGTGGGATATCTTTAGAACACAAGTTCACCAATGGGAACGCGATCAATATATGTCTCTATACTAGGAGGCTTGAACCCTTGATACAACTCGTATCAAGGGTTTTTTAATTCCTTATTATTACACTTCAATGTGGCTGTAAAATGAAAAACAGCCACATAAAAGCCAAGTATTAGTAACAAGTAGTGATATCACAAAAAAACATTATCATATAAAACGAAGGGATATTTTCCGTATGCAAGTCTACCAATGGGGATGCAATCGGTATATCTCTATATGATAAGAGAAGAAAAAGCCTTGATACTACGGTATCAGGGCTTTTTTGGTGAAGTTATTGGATAAATTAACTACTAGATAATGGATTGTTTTTGGTTTCTTAAATCAGGTTACTAAGAAAATCTTTTCAAAAGAAGTGATTTTATCTTTTTTTTAAAATCACTTGTGCTATAACTTAATAATTCTTTACTGCCTGTACAACGCGACCAATGATTTTTACATCTTCAGCTGAAAGATCGTAAGTTTTTGGTTCGTGGATAGGATCATTACTCAATGGTATTAAAGTAATGATGCTTCCAGACTTTGAAATCTTTTTCACGGTAGCATCATAACCATTGACTTTTACAACAGCAATTTGTCCGTTTTCAACATAAGGAGTTTCCTCTACTAAAACATAAGAACCATCAGGAAATTCGAGATTCATGCTAGTGCCTTTTACAGTAAGATAAAAATACTTTTTACGCTTGTTTAAAAATGTACTCAGCATTGGTAAATAGCCTTCGATATTTTCTTCAGCGAATATAGGTGTACCAGCTGCTACAGAACCAATGATAGGAATATGAATAATATTTGATTGATCGTTTTGGATAGTTTCATAAATAGAAACTTCTTCTTTAACAGTATTGTCCTCTTGAGTTGCGAGTTTTTCTAAATCATCAGTAGTGATTCCTAATCCCTTACAAACTTTTATTACATTATCAACAGATGCTTTACCAATCCCTCTTGATAACATGGATTGCAGTGTTGTGGGGGGGAGACCTATTTTTTCGGCGAAGGCTCTTTTGCTATAGCCAGCTTCTTTTATTAAGCGTGTTACAACCTCTGCTTTTTTCATTACTTTCACCATCTTTCATATTAAAATGTATACGATATTGCGTATTTCTGTATATATCATAACCTAACTGAATTTGTTAGTAAATAGAAAAGTATACGAAATTGAGTATTTAAATACGTTTTTTTGTTGACTAAATACGAAATTGAGTTTATATTTAAATGGAAATGAACGCAATATCGTACAAAAAATAGGTGGTGAGTCGATGTATTCGAATTTGCGTGCAGAGATGGCGAGAAAAAGAATTATGATTACACAAATTTCTTCGCATCTGAAACTTCGCCACGCAACAGTGAGCGACAAAATAAATGGTAAATTTCGTTTTTATTATGATGAAGCTTTTGAAATTAAGAAAACTTTTTTTCCAGAACATAATTTGGAATATCTCTTTGAATTTGAAGAAAACGAAGCGAATTGAAATCGGAGGAGAATTGCTTAAAATGGATAACCGAATTATTGAATAATGACTTAATAAAAGGGTTCATATCATAGTATTTATTTTAAATTTCGATAATTAGTTAATCTGTAAAAAGAAAGCAACGAATTATGCGTAGTGCGAAATTATCTCAATACAATAAAGATAGTTCAAAATTAGTAGTAAGGAGGAGATGAGGATGGGGCAATTAACTGACTCATCAGTACATAGTTCATTAGTATTTGAAGTTAATGGAAAAGTAGTAACGGATAGTTTGGTAATTGCGAAGATATTCAAAAAAGATCACTTCGACGTTTTGAAGGAAGTTCGAAAACAAATTGTATCTGTAGGTGAAGAGTTTGGAGGAGAAAATTTTCACGAGTCCACTTATATGAATTCAAAGAACAGGCGAATCCCTAAATATGATTTAACAGAAGAAGCATTTACGTTACTTGTGATGGGATATACCAGTAGAGAAGCGGTTGGAATAAAAATTAAATTCATGAAAGAGTTCAAACGAATGAAGCAGTATATACAAAATCAACAAAATGTGCCAAAGGATCCAATGGGGGTTTTAAAGTTAACATTTGCTGCGTTAGAAGGGCATACCCAGGAGATACAAGAGATTAAGTCTGAGGTGAAGGGATTGCGAGAAAATACGCCGCTGTATGCTATCGAGTGTGAAGAAATAACAAGGGCTGTAAAAAGGTTAGGTGTTATGTTATTGGGAGGTAAAAATTCAAATTCTTATCAGGATATCGGCCTTAGAAGGAAGTTATATAGAGATATTTACAGTCAGTTACATCGGGAATTTGGTGTGAATAGTTATAAAGCTATTAAGCGTCATCATTTGGATAGAGCAATACAAATTATTAATGAAGAATATTCAATCCCAACTGTTTTAAATGAAGAAATTACAGTTAAAAACTCACAAATAAATATGGCAGACATTCAGTAGGAGGAAAGAACATGCAAAGAAAGATTTTAGTAATTACTAGCAGTTTAGCAGGATTACCAACTGTCAGTGAATTTAAAACAAAAGAAGATGCAAAAGAGCAGGTTAGAAAGCTTATTCAAAAAGGAATGAGTCAAAATGTGATTCGTATAACACAAGAAATTCCAATGAATATCGAAATTCAAGTGGATGTTGAATTTGAGGAATAAGAGAGGTTTAGAAGAAAATAGATATGGATAGTATGATTGTTTTGAATGAATAAGAAAAGAATCCGTTGCAGCGGATTCTATAAGAAAAAATATCTCTAGATAAGTATAACATTGAATACCGTTTTTGAGAATTTATGAGGTGGCTAGTATGGGGATTATTCGAGTGAAAAAAGATAGTAATTATTCCGTTATAAATAATACTGGTTTAAAAGATGAAAGGTTGTCATGGAAAGCGAAAGGAATCTTAGCCTATGCGCTTACATTACCAGACGATTGGACTTTTCATATTAGCGAATTAGCTCGACATGCTAAGGATGGAGAAGATTCGCTCCGTACAGGTTTTAAGGAATTAAAAGAATTAGGTTATGTAAAACGTTATCCTGTTCGTGATGGGAATACGAAAAAAATTACAAGGTGGGATACGGAAATTTACGAAACGCCACAAAGGAACATGCCACAAGTGGAAAACCAAGATGTGGTAAAGCCATATGTGGAAAATCAGACACTACTAAATACTAATAGACTAACTACTAATAAACGAAATACTAATATACAAAATACTAATATACAAAATACTAATCATTATGATGATATGGATAAATTAGACTCTCGTGTATTTATTAATGAGAGGGTTAAAGTAAGTTGTAACTTTATTAAGGGGATGGGCATTCCGTTAAGTGAAATTGCTATTGCAGAGTTGGGGGATTTTTGTAATTTGTTTAGTGATGAGTTAATTCAGCATGCAATTAATAAAGCCGTTGATGAGAATGCACCAAGATGGAACTACATTAAGGCTATATTGAGGAATTGGAAGGAGCAAGAAGTTAAAACATTAGTTGATGTGGCTATAATAGATAGACGTTTCGAAATGAGCAAGAAAAAGAAATATAACGGGACAGGTAGGAAGTATTCAAATAGAAAAGAGATTGTACCCGATTGGTTATATAAAGATGATGAATCAACAAATCTAGAAGAGGAAAGAAAAACTGTGCAGTCTATTGATGAAGAGCGTGAGAGATTACAAGAAGTGTTAAATAAATATAGGTCATAAGAAAAAATACTAGATGATTTACGAGTAATAAAGATTGAAAAGGCTAATAAGCATATTCATTCTATTAAATTAGTATTAAGAGACTTTTTAAAAAGAACGGAAGTGGGTGAATCAGTAAGTGTTCGAATGGCTCAAAGATTATAAGAAGTTAGAAGAAGAAATTGCTTATTTAGAATACAACTTAGATAAATCAAAAGCCGAATTGAAGCGTTGGATTAGCGGTGATTTGCAAAATGTAAGGTTAACCGCTGAATCGGAAGGGGCTAAGGTAGAAGGGCGGATTGAAGCAATTGAATATGAATTAGCTCATAAGATGAATGAAGAGTATGATTTAAAGCTTTTGATTAATAAGTTTACAGGACTGGATCATCAAATACTTAAAATGAAATATGTTGATGGAATGACTTTAGAACAAATTTCGTTTGAATTGCATTATAGTACAGGCTATATACGCCGGAAACACGCTGAAATAAGGAAGATTGTCAAGTTTTTAGATGGATTTTAATGTTACCTTTTTGTAGGATACATGCAGTGTACAGAAAGTATTGAAAAAGTGATTTATAGTAGTAATATAAGATTTCGACGAAAGGGCAACTATTTTTATGGTTGCTCTTTTTGTTGTGAAAGAAGGTGAGTAACATGAAGTGATTTGATGGATTAATGGGTCTTTAGCTTCTAGTTATATTTAGTAAAGTAGTAGTTTTGCAGGCGAAAATAATAGAAAAATAAGGAGATGTTTAATGATGAGTTTATTAGCTGCTTCAGTCAAAACAAAGAATTTGCCACAACAGGTGTTACGTTGGCAATCAATGGTAGAAAGTGAATGTGCTGCACAAGGTGTATCTGAGTTAGTTCCTTACGTGCTTGGAGTTATTATGGTAGAAAGTGGAGGGAATTCTGAAACGACACCTGATATTATGCAGTCCAGTGAATCACAAGGATGGGCAATGAATACGATTAAAAATCCGAAAGATTCAATTTATTACGGAGTGAAGCATTTAAAGGGTGCTTTTGATGATGCGAAGAAAAATGGCATTACAGATTTAAGTGCCATTGTTCAATCATATAATTTTGGACGAGCTTACCTTCGCTGGTTAGCATCTAATAATAAACAGCATTCATTACCGGTGGCAGATCTGTATTCTAAAACAGTTGTTGCGCCATCACTTGGAAATACGACTGGTGCTATGGTGAAATATAGTAACCCTATCGCTGTTGCTTACAATGGTGGTTATCGATATAAAAACGGGGGGAATTTCTTCTACTCTGAAATTGTTAAGCAATATGTTGATTTTGATGGAGGAACCGGTGGCGGTGATAATAAGCCACTACAACCAAAAGGCCTTGGAATTGCGACATCTAAATACCCAGAAGGTTGGGGTATCAATTTATATAGTAGTGGTAATAAAGATGCTTGGTTCACTGGCGAAGTAATCAATACTAAAACGCCATATTTAATTTTGGATGGTGCTTGGTACGGTGGGAATGAAAATATGCTGTGCTTAGGATGGCAACAATGGGCAAAGCAGGAACACTTTGAAGTACAATGGTTCTATGCATATTCAAAATATCCACCAGGGTATGGCATTAATACATATAAAGGGCCGAATGGTGAATGGACTGGTAATGTAGATGGTTCTGTGCCCTATGGGATTTTTGCAAGAAAAGATGGTTATATGGACATTGGACAAAACACTTGGGTGAAAGAAGAACATTTTAATATAAGATAATGACAAAGGGTCTCGTACTCTGTGAATGTAATTATGGAATGCGATGGTGTGAGAATTGTAAATACTAGATTTATTATATATAGAAATGAAAAATTAAGAGAGGTGCTTTTATAAGTGCCTTTTTATATTGCTTATAAATAGAAAGGAAGATTAATATGACAAAATTTATTTATCCAACAGATACAACGAGAGTAACAAGTGGCTTTCGGGGGAGCAGAGCAGATCATCATGGGATAGACCTTGCTGAATCAGGTTATCATCCAATTTATGCAGCAGCTAGCGGGCGAGTTAGTCGTTCTTATGTTTCATCTAGTTATGGTGAGTGTATTATGATTGTGCACACTATTGATGGAGTTACATGGGAAACTGTATATGCTCATATGCGTAGCGGTTCTCGAACGGTTAAAGAAGGTGATTATGTTACGCAAGGACAAACCATTGGAGTTATGGGTAGCACGGGACAAGTTACTGGTCAGCATCTACATTTTGAATTGCATAAAGGATCTTGGAACATTAATAAGAGCGATGCTGTGAATCCGTTAGACTACTTGGGAAAAGGTGATGGTGGTGGCACAACTGATCCTTCTAATAAACCGATACAACCAAAAGGCCTTGGAATTGCGACATCTAAATATCCAGAGGGTTGGGGTATTAATTTATATAGTAGTGGTAATAAAGATGCTTGGTTCACTGGTGAAGTAATTAATACTAAGACTCCATATTTAATTTTGGATGGTGCTTGGTATGGTGGTAATGAAAATATGTTGTGCCTAGGATGGCAGCAATGGGCGAAGCAAGAACATCTTGATATACAGTGGTTCTATGCATATTCAAAATATCCAGCAGGTTATGGTATTAACACATATAAAGGGCCGAATGGTGAATGGACTGGTAATGTAGATGGGTCTGTGCCTTATGGGATTTTTGCAAGAAAAGATGGTTATATCGATATTGGGCAAAACACATGGGTAAAAGAAGAACATTTTAATGTGAGATAAGGATATGAGAGTAGGATCACTCGTGTGATTCTCTTTAATTTTTGAAAAGGAGATGAGAACGATGGAAGAACAAATCTTCAATTCAATGATTCAACAAGGAGCATTCGCAGCTTTATTTGTATGGATGCTGTTTACTACGCAAAAAAAGAATGAACAGCGCGAAGAACAATATCAAAAAGTTATTGAAAAAAATCAACAGGTCATTGAAGAACAAGCGAAAGCATTTAGTTCGTTGTCGAAGGATTTATCAGATGTTAAGCAAAAAATCTTGGGAAACGGGGATGAGAAATAAAATATGATATTAAAGTATTTGTCGCGTATGCAGGTCCTCAAATAGGAATGCGATTAATATATAATAATGAGAAAAAGCCCTAATACCTGAAGTGAACCCGAATAGTGGTACATGAAAAAAACACCTCCTGAATTCGCATACTAAGTATGCAAATTCAATGGAGGTGTTTTTGGTTTGAAGACAAGAGTTCATTACCC
>NZ_JAKUDW010000122.1:0-15220 GCF_022662595.1 Bacillus cereus group sp. BfR-BA-01524
AAAAAAACTGAAGATAAAAAGCCTGAAAATACAGCTACTGGGTCAAGCGACTACTCTAAGCTGATTTCCTATATGGAAAAAGAAACAGGTGGTAAAACAAAAGTTCTTTTTGAAAATAAAGAACCACAAGTCTATAAAGCTGAAGATGTTTCAGTATCAATGAATAGTTACACATTAGTTGAATTAAATGGATTCCATACAAACTTCGATATTCCGTTTAATCGTCAAACAGAAGGCGGAGTTATTCTTGTGAACTACAGCGTAAAAAATAGTTCAGCTAAAGATATTTATTATATGCCAGCATTGGACATGTCATTTACTGGCGCGCAGAAAGCATATAGTAACTATAAAGATTTAATTCCAAAAGAAGATCAGCTCCCAACTAAACTTGCTCCAACGAATGATTACTTAGTAAAAGCAGGAGAAACTATTTCTGGTTATATCGCTTATCCATTCGGAAAAGATGATCTAGCGAAAATTTCAAGTCTCTCAACAGTCTCAGTCTCAGTCCCAACTGCACAAGCTAATAAAGGAAAATTTGATGCTCCAATCGGAAATCCTGGAAGCTTTTCATTAAGTTTAAACAAACAGGGTGCTGAAAAAGTTGCAACAGATAATACTTTCTACCAAGATAAAGCTACAGCTAATAACATGGGCGATAAAAAAATGGTAAAAGAGAAATCAAGTATTAATAACAACCAAGAATTAGGCGCTGTTAATGTTACATTAGACGGATACCAATTCACTCAATTCACACCAAATTCTGTCGAAGCTCCACGCTTTGCAAATTTTAAAAACGGTCTCGTTCTATTAACAGTAAAATTCAAGCTTGATAACAAAGATGTTCAAGACGTTTCACTATCTCCTATAAGCTCTACATTAAGAGTGAATGATGGTACACAATATACGATTAATGAAGGTATGCTATTAAATTATGACTATAATGCTTCAGTCAAAACAGGAACATCTGGAGAGTTACTACAAGTATATATTTTAGATCAAGAGCAGTATGAAAAGATTTGGAAAGACAAAAGCTTTGAGATTGAGTTAGGACCTATGAGAAATAAAGAAGCTAAAGATATTTCACAAGGTAAAAAAGTTAAATTTACATTACCTAAATAAGTTACTAAGTATATATTAGAAAAGGCATATAACATATGATTGTTATATGCCTTTTCTATTTGTATAAAGAACAAAACTTTAATTTAAGTGTATACATTTACCATTACCTATCCGTTGTATAAGTGTAGGGAGGAAAAATGATGGGAAAAGAAAATATATTGACCTCCTATCTTATCAATTTAGGAGAGGAAGTGTTCAAACTACTATTAGCGAAAGGGGCTATAAAAGAAGATGCAGAAGACATCATCCAAAATACTTTCTATAAAGTATACACGTTACTAGATAACCTAACCGAGAGTAACATTCGTCCGTGGTTTTTTAGGGTCGCATTAAATGAATACATTGATTTAAAACGAAAAAAAGAACAGCAAAACATCTACTTAACTGAAGAAATCTATTCAAAACTACAGTATACAGACCGAAAATTGGATGCAGTTTTAAATAAAGATGAGATTTTCCATTTATTAAAAGATATAAAACTAGAATACAAAGAAGCCTTCTTTTTAAAATATTATTACGATTTTACATACGAAGAAATCGCTCTAATACTAGATATTCAAGTAAACAGCGTCAAACAAAAGTTACATCGTGCACGTAAAGCAATTCACTCAGAAATAGGAGGAAAACCTTAATGGATACTTCTTTAAAAGATGCATTAAAAAAAGCTAAAAGAAAACAGTTACTTAAAATTATCATTACTTCTGTTATCGTTGTAATCATGCTGATTCCTATAATGTACAAGGTTGGCAATTACTTCGCAGCGAAAAGCTCTACGAAGCTTCACGAACATCTCTTTTTACATAACGCAATTGCAGAACCGAATGTGCAAATTGATTCTCAAGTAACGAGTAATTCATCTATGTTTGGCGGCAATATTATATCAAACCGTTCCAAAAATGTTAACGGTTATGTAGTCCCATGGAACACATTAACAAGCTCTTATGGTTGGTTCCTGACTCATATTGACTTCAATGAGTTAACGCCTGGTTTTTATTGGTCCAGGTCCAATGCAGAATTTTATGAGTACGATAAACAAACAAAGAATAAATTTGCGACATTTTATAACCCGAATATTAAAGATTATCATGATGGTGTCCAAAATGAATTAGGTGAAGTTTCACAAATGAACAACTATGTTGCCGAAGTTGCTATCTCTTTCAATCAACCTTATACATTAAAAGAAATTCAAACAAAAATACCAGATAACTTAAATATCGTATGGCTATATATGACCTCACCCATTGGAGATGAAAGTAAAGGACCTGCCGGTATGCCCGTTTACGGATTCAATCCAGACAAATCTCCTGAAAAAGCGTACAAAGAGTTCGTTGATTCACTTAACCAATACGATGACGATGGACATGACGAAGATATCCAGAAGTTTTTAAAAGCAAACAAAAACAAACCATTCGATCAAGTGAAAATTTTAGGTGTTATGCTAACAGGAAAAACGGAAAACTTTAAGGCGTTAGAAAATCAAGACTTTATTCGTGCTGCTTCTGTAGGGGTGACTGCGCAAATTGTTCCTTATATAAAACCGGAGAAATAATAGTAATGCCCAGATATGCTAAAAAAACTAAATGAATCTGTTTACTATGGGAGCTCTCTACTAAAATAGATAGCTCCCATACCACATTTATTCTTCACCTTCCAAAAATAAACTTCAAAATACTTTATGTACAATTTTACAAATAAAAAATCATAAATTTGTTCACATTATATCCATTGTGAATCTTTTCACAATGGATATATAATAAACTTGTAAATACAATATTGGAGGGATTTCAATGGTTATCAATTTTTTAAGAACTGATAAACGTGCTACTTTCATATTATTATTATTACGGCTTTACATAGGATATACATGGCTCGCTGCTGGGATAGGCAAAGTCTTCGGACAATCTTTTGACGCAAGTGGTTTTCTAAAGGGCGCTATTGCTCAAGCATCAGGTGACCACCCTGCAGTACAAAATTGGTGGGCAGATTTTCTTCAACATTTTGTTCTTCCAAACGCAGACCTATTTAGCTTTTTAGTTCAATGGGGAGAAATTTTAGTAGGTCTAGGTTTAATTTTAGGCGGATTAACAAAAACAGCTGCATTTTTCGGAATCATAATGAATCTTTCATTTTTATTAAGCGGAACTGTTAGTGTAAACCCAAACCTGCTTATTTTGACTATGTTCATTTTAGTTGCAGGGCAGAACGCTGGACGTATTGGATTAGATGGCTATGTTTTCCCTAAACTTTTCCGTAAAAACAACCACGGAACATATAAATTAAGTAAAACTGCGTAGTAACAGTTTACTTTTAAAATATAAATAAGAAAAAGAGCCTATAGGCTCTTTTTCTTATTTATCCTAATTTAAACTTTTAACGAGCCACGAAAACCTCTGGCAGCATAGTAAGAGTCTGCTCCATTGTGGTACACGAAAACATGACCGAAGCGATAATCGCAAAATAGAGCACCACCGAGTTCTCGAATATCTGAAGGTGTTTGTACCCAACTTGATGATTTCATGTCAAAATCGCCAAGTTGTTGCAATTCCCGATATTGTTCTTCTGTTAATAGTTCAATGCCCATAGCATTGGCAACATCAATAACGTTATTTTCTGGTTTATGTTTTTTTCTTGATTCTAACGCCTCAAGATCATAACAAAGACTTCTGCGGCCTTTAGGACTCTCCTTTGAACAATCATAGAAAGTATATTTGTCCTTTTCTTCATCATAACCGACAACATCCGGCTCACCGCCAGTTACTTCCATTTCGTTAAGTGACCACAATTTTTCATTATTAGTAGTCAGCTTCGTTTCAACTTTAGCCCATTCAAGACCTTCATGGCGGTTCATGTTTTTCTCAAAACGAGCTTGCAATACTTTCAATAACTCTTCACGTTTTTCTACTAGTAATTCATTTTTATTTCCTGTCATATTAGTCCTCCCTGATGTGTGTACTGATAGTAGTTTAAGTATATATTTTATAATAAATCATCTCAATATGAAGACTGTTTCAACCTTATGTATATCCTGTACAAATATCCATTATAAAGTCCTAAAACCCTCCATACTCTCTCCAAGAATATAGTGTGAAAACCACATCAAATTCTGTTGCATAATAGCTACATTCATTCCCGGCTGATTAGGACTATATGCCATTCCTTTAAATATAATTAATTCTGTATCAACTTCCATACCCCTTAATCCTTGATATAGCTCATATGCATTTGCAGTCGGAATTCTTGCATCTTTTTCACCATGTTGGATTAAGGTAGGAGTACAGGCCGATTTAATATATGTCATTGGTGATGTTTTCGTATATATTTCTGGATCATTCCATGGATTATCCCCTAAATACATCCTAATAAAGTAAGGAATATCTGTATTTACATAATGAGTGCGCCAATTAGTAATTCCACCACCAACTGAAATAGCTTTAAATCTACTGCTAAATGTAGAACAGAAAGCTGATATATATCCTCCGTTACTCCATCCCATAACTCCTACTCTATCTGTATCTACTATCCCTTGATCAACTAGTTTATCCACCCCTGATATAACATCATCGTAGTCAGCGATTCCCTGTTTTCTATAGTTTGCTTTTAAGAATTCATTACCATAACCAGAACTTCCTCTGTAGTTTGGCTCTAAAACGATAAAGCCTTTTTCGATAAACTGTTCAATCGGATATTTCTCATTGAAACAGTCTGAAAATATCGGAAAGGATGCCCAAGCCGGCCCACCGTGAATTACTACTAATAAAGGATATTTTTTATTAGTGTCAAACTCTACGGGGGTTGATATAACACCCTCTATTTCAAGACCATCACTACTTTTCCATGAGATGACTTCCCTCTTACTTTTAAGCTTCCCTTCGAAAAAGCTATTCTCATCCGTTATTTTTTTATCATCCAAATAGATTTCAAAGGTTTCATTTGTTATAGCCTTATTATAGGTTATATGATTTCCATCCTTTGTTATAGAGGCATCCATTATAAAGCCATCTACTTTGTCGCTTAATGCTTCCACAGTGCCACCTTCAGCTAGTAATCCAATACGATAATTCGTTTTATCCTGCCATCTAATTAAAATGCCTTTAGCTGTCCACTGTAATGGCGTAACCGTACTATCAAAATTTGTTAGAGGCTGAATTACCTCTCCAGTATTCATATCATATATCTCTACTATACTTTCTTGTATATGGTTTCTATAGTAATCCTTCTCTCTTATGCTTGCTGAGTAACAGATTTTGCTGCCCTCTGGAGAAAAACAAACGCTCCCGCCCAACAACTTATCTACATTCATCTGTTGTAGTTCCCTAGCTTCAACATCTAATATGTATAGATCACCATTCATATGATCGTTTAGGCTTGGTGTAGCCATAAATACAACCTTTGCCCCATCATCTGAAATATCAAATCCATGGATATAAAAATCCTTACCCTCAGTTAATTGATAAACACCACTAACCCCTTGTTCCTCTTTATCATTTTGTATCACTTTTTCTATTTCAATGTAATATAAACAATTATTCTGATGTTCCTTGCCTACATGTTGGAAATTTCCATATTGTTCCTTACGTTTCTTTATTTCCTCACATTCTTTTGATTGTGCAACATAATAAAAACCTTTACCCGTAGGATCCCATTTGAATGTACTGATCCCTTCTTCCTCATCAGTAATTTGCACCCCACCATAACCATCTAGTGACTTAATAAAGATTTGATTTTTCCCATTACCAACAGGGCTAAGGTATGCAATATCCCTAGAACTTGGAGACCATGACGGGCATGTACTATCTATATCCTCATTTGTTAATGGATAACTCTGCCCCTTATCTTTTTCATATACCCATACATGGTTTCTATATGTATTGTCTTTCCAGTTAGTCGTCTTCTTAACAAACGCTACGTTGTTGCCATCATCACTTATATTTGTACTTGTTAAGGCCGGTAATGAAATAATCTCTTCTATACTTAAATATGTTTTTTCATTCACTTTCATCAATATACCCCCTTGTAATGTCCATGAATCTATCGTCTCTTCTTGTCATAATAAAAAAAATCGGTCACGAATACTTAAAAAGATAACGGAAAATTCAGATAAATAAAAGTAGTTCTATTCCAAATCAGATAAAATAAGACTTTCATTAGTCGGGTTCTTTCCATCTCCCACTATCCACTTATCAATTTTAGATGTTCTTTTTCGACACAAAAATACCCCTTTAGATAAAATATCTAAAGGGGTACAAATTTGTAAATTTATTTTAAAGCTATAACTATATTTATTAACCTACCAATCTCCTACTCAACCGTAACAGACTTAGCTAAGTTACGTGGCTTATCAACATCACACTCGCGGTGAAGTGCTGCGTAGTATGAGATAAGTTGGAATGGAATAACTGCTACTAGCGGTGCTAGTGCTTCGTGTACAGCTGGTAATACGAAGCTGTCTCCTTCCATTTCTAAGCCTTTCATTGAGATGATACATGGGTTAGCTCCGCGTGCTACTACTTCTTTCACGTTACCACGAATTCCAAGGTTTACGTGCTCTTGTGTAGCAAGTGCGATAACTGGTGTACCATTTTCGATTAAAGCGATTGTACCGTGTTTTAACTCTCCTCCAGCAAATCCTTCTGCTTGGATGTAAGAGATTTCTTTTAGTTTTAACGCACCTTCTAATCCTACGTAGAAGTCTACGCTACGTCCGATGAAGAAACAGTTACGCGTTGTCGCTAAAAATTGTTTTGCTAATGCGTCCATTTCTTCTTTTTGATCACAAAGTTCTATCATTGCATTTGCTACAAGTCCTAGTTCGTGTGTTAAATCGAAATCAAGAACTTCACCTTTTGCTTTAGCAATATCAGCTGCTAAAATTGAAAGTACTGCAAGCTGTGCTGTGTAAGCTTTCGTTGATGCAACTGCAATTTCTGGTCCAGCGTATAACGGAAGTGTATAATCAGCTTCACGAGAAAGCGTAGAACCAGGCACGTTTGTAATTGTTAATGCTTTATGACCCATTTCATTTGTTTGTACAAGTACTGCACGGCTATCAGCTGTTTCACCACTTTGTGAAATGTAAATGAAGAATGGTCTTTCTGTTAATAATGGCATGTTGTAAGAGAATTCACTTGCTACATGCACTTCAACTGGCATTTTTGCAAACTTCTCGATAAATTGTTTTCCAACAAGACCTGCATGATAACTCGTTCCACATGCAATGATGTAAATACGATCGCTATCTAAAATCGCATTGCGGATGTCTTGATTTAATTCAATTTCGCCATTTTCATCTTGATACTTTTGAATTATATTACGGATTACAAGTGGTTGCTCATCGATTTCTTTAAGCATGAAGTGAGGATATGTTCCCTTTTCAATATCACTTGCGTCTAATTCCGCTGTAAACGGTGCACGTTCAATCGTTTCACCTTGTAAGTTTTTAATTGTAATACTTTCTTTCGTTACGATTACGATTTCTTTATCCATTAACTCAATAAATTGATCTGTAACTTGTAACATCGCCATAGCGTCGCTTGCCACAACATTAAAGTTGTCACCAACACCTACTAATAGCGGGCTTTTGTTTTTAGCAACATAAATCATGTTTGGATTTTCAGCATCAAGTAATCCGATTGCATAAGAGCCATGTAAAAGAGATAGCGTATTACGGAACGCTTCTTCTACACTTAATCCTGTGCTCACTTGTTGTTCCATAAGCTGTACGATAATCTCTGTATCTGTTTCACTTACGAACGTTACATCTTGTAAATATTCCTTTTTCACTAATTCATAGTTTTCAATTACACCGTTATGAACTAGTGTAAAGCGTTTTGATGTACTTTGATGCGGATGCGCGTTTACTTTACTTGGAACACCGTGTGTAGCCCAGCGTGTGTGTCCGATACCTACGCTTGCTGCTACGTTCTCATCTACGATTTCACGAAGTTTTGCGATACGGCCTTTTTCTTTGTATACAACAACACCGTTCTCTGCTTGTACTGCAATACCTGCTGAATCATATCCACGATATTCTAGCTTTTCTAAACCTTTTAATAAAATTTCCTTTGCATCTTGCTCTCCAATAAATCCTACGATTCCACACATGTTTAGTCGCCGTTACAAATGCTTACACTGCTCTGCGAACATGTAACGACATAGTCCGATACCATTTTTATTTATACTAAAAAACGGATTACATATTGCTAGCCCTGTAAGCTTGTAACGGCTTTCACCTTCCTCTCGATTGGGTTTAAGTCCGTATATACTTATACAGCTAGTTTTCATCCGTTCCTCTTCTCTCATCACACTTTCACCTTTGTCCACTAAGTCACCTTAATGATTTAAGTAAAAGTTTGCGGTTGTGATGAACAACCGGGAGTCATCCGCCGAAATCTCGATAAACCCCACCTCGTCAACTACACTATTTGTAGTTCTGGCGCTTTTATAATTTACAATATTTCCTTTGAGAAAAAGAACAAGACCATCTTATAACAAACATGGATAAACCGTCAATGAAATTTTTTTCATCGTCTATAAAACATATGAAAAAGGAGCACTTTTTGTGCTCCTTTTTCATATAAATTCAGCTAATTATTCAGCGCCAACTTCGGCTTTCACCACTTCTACAATGCGGTGTACATATGCATCACAAACTTCTTGTGTTGGTGCTTCTGCCATTACACGAATAAGTGGCTCTGTTCCGGATGGACGAACAAGAATACGGCCATCACCGTTCATTTCTTCCTCTACAACACGAATAATTTCTTTAATTTTTTCATTTTCTAATGCTAATTTTTTATCTGTTACACGAACGTTTACTAGCAATTGTGGGAATTTCGTCATTTCTCCTGCAAGCTCAGATAATGATTTTTTCGTCATTTTCATGATGTTTACAAGTTGAAGTGCACTTAACATTCCGTCACCAGTTGTAATGTAATCAAGTAAGATAATATGGCCTGATTGTTCTCCACCTAAGTTGTAACCACCGCGTTTCATCTCTTCCATTACATAGCGGTCACCAACTGCTGTTTTATCACTTGTAATATTGTTTGCTTCAAGTGCTTTGTAGAAACCTAAGTTACTCATAACAGTTGAAACAACTGTATTATGTTTTAATTGACCAGTTTCTTTCATGTACTTCGCACAAATAAACATAATTTGATCACCGTCAACGATGTTTCCTTTTTCGTCTACAGCAATTAAACGGTCGCCATCGCCATCAAAAGCAAGTCCGATATCCGCACCTTTTTCTTTTACTAATTCAGCTAATACTTCTGGATGTGTAGATCCTACACCTTCGTTAATATTCATACCGTTCGGTGAAGTTCCCATTGTTGAAATGTCAGCTTCTAGGTCTGCAAATAAGTATGGAGCTAGAGAAGAAGTTGCACCATGTGCACAATCTAAAGCGATATGTAGACCAGAGAAATCTTCTTCAACAGTTTGTTTAATGTACTGTAAATATTTTTGTCCACCTTCAAAGTAATCGCTCACTTGTCCAAGATTAGTACCTGTTGGACGTGGTAGTTCATCAACTTCTTTGTCTAATAAAGCTTCAATTTCAGCTTCTTGCTCATCTGTTAATTTAAAACCGTCTGAACCAAAGAATTTAATACCGTTATCTTGTACTGGATTATGAGATGCAGAAATCATAACACCCGCTTGTGCGTCTAGTGCTTTTGTTAAATAAGCAACGCCCGGTGTAGAAATAACGCCAAGGCGCATTACTTCTGCTCCAGTTGATAATAGACCTGCTACTAAAGCTCCTTCTAACATATGGCCAGATACACGTGTATCACGACCGATAATTACTTTTGGACGATCTGTATCTTTTGTTAATACATAACCGCCAAAACGCCCAATTTTGAAAGCTAATTCAGGTGTTAACTCCTTATTTGCAACTCCGCGTACTCCATCTGTACCAAAATATTTACCCATTATGATTCGCTCCTTTTTCTTGCTCTTTTTGATTATGGTTATCTACTGTTGGTTCTTGACTAGTTTCTTTATCTTTATCTTGATTTTGGTTTTGATTATTTTCCTGTTCCTTTTCTGGATTAGGTTCAGGATTTTTTGGTTTCTCAGTTTGATTTTCTTGATTGGTGTTTGAATCCGGTTCTTGACCGTTACCCTGTACTTCTTTATCTGGTTTTTCTTTTTTCACAATAGTAACTTTAGCATTTTTTTGCTTTGACTCTATTGAAATATTACCAGGACCACTCACTTGAATGGAAATATCTTTCGTCCCTGGAGATATATTTTGCAAATTAATTACCGCTGTTATTTGAGCAGCTGTTATTTTATCTACTATACTTGCTTCTCCTGAAATATCAACACTTATCTTTCCATCTTGCGGCGAAAGTAACTGAGCAGTAACATCTTTAGAAAGTCCATTTTTTTGGATTGGGATACCATCAATCGTTTTTGTTTTCGTTTGTTTTGTTTTTTGCACTCCCACCGAAACTTTCACTTGATTCGGTTTTGCGCTTGTTACACCCTTGGGTAATAAAACAGAGGCATCGAATGTTGTAGACTCTGTCAATTGACTAAGATCTACTTCGACCCCCTCTATCGATTGTATATTATCCAAAATATCTTTTGGACCTGCTATCGTTACTTCTTTTGGCTCAACACTAATATTTGTAATTGCCAATCCTTCTGCTAAACTCCCCTTTTTCGTATATGTTATAGGAACAGTTTTTTCAGTATTATTGGCTGTAGTTTGCGTTGTCACATTCAACGTTACACTAATCTTAGATGGACTTGTTCTTACATTTAAACGTTTTCCTTCTTTATTGTATAATGTAACTTCGGGCGTTTTTGTAACAGTTTTATTAACACCTTTTAAATCAACATACGCTTTGGCAGATGAAATACTTTCAATTTCTTCTTTCGTCCCAACTACCTCAACAGTATCCGGTTTAAGGTTTGATTTTTCGAGAGTAGCTCCCGCTGGCATCTGATCCTCATTTGATAATTTCAAATCTACATGAACATATTTTCTCGCCTTTTCATGAAGAGTAACTTTAATTGTTGATGGCTGAACTGTTCCTTTCACATCATCTGGAAGCCCGTTCGTTTTTAAAGAAACTTCATAAGTTCCTTTTGCACTATCTCGCAAATCAATTGTTATGTCAAATTGTTTTTTTGCTTTTGCTGTAGCAACTGCTGCTTTTGGGCCCTCTAACTTCACTTTAACGCCCTCTGACGGAATACCACTTACAATATATTTCTCTTCATCATACTTAACCTTAATACCATAATTAGTTAATGTTTCTTTCGCATCATTCGCGAAAGGTACTATACCTGATGTCGTATTTTTTTCAGTTAACGTCGCTGACATAAAAAGCATACACGCCAATAGTAATGAGATCCCTTTTAAAAACCAATGATTCTCCATTAACTTATCCATGACGCTTTCTCCTCCAATTCCATAAAGACGAAGAAGTCGTTTTTTCGTTTCCACTAAATTCAGCTAATAACATATCCTTCAGCTGTTCTGTCTTCAAGTCACGATGCAACTTGCCATTTTTCGTTAAAGAAATTTGACCAGTTTCTTCCGACACAACTACTGTAATACTATCAGTGACTTCACTAACTCCCATTGCAGCACGATGTCTAGTTCCTAATTCTTTAGAAATAAACGGACTTTCTGATAATGGAAGATAGCATGCTGCTGCTTTAATTGTACTTCCTTGCATAATTACTGCTCCGTCATGAAGAGGTGTATTTGGAATAAAAATATTAATAAGTAGTTCCGATGATACGTTTGCATTCAGCGGAATACCCGTTTCCACATAATCACCCATACCGGTCTCTTTTGACAAAGTAATTAATGCACCAATTCTACGTTTTCCCATATATTCGGTTGCTTTTGCTATCGCTGTTGCAACCATCTCAGGTTCATCATCCTCATGAGTTCCAACACGCGAAAATAAACTCCCGCGTCCTAGCTGCTCAAGTGCTCTTCGCAATTCTGGCTGAAAGATAATAATAACGGCTAAAAATCCCCACGTTAATACTTGTTCAGTTAGCCAATATAGCGTATGCAATTCAAGGAAAATACTGATCATCCGAACGACAATAATAACTGTAATCCCTTTTAAAAGTTGAACAGCCTTCGTCCCTCGGATTATGAGAATTAGCTTATATATAATAAACCATACAACGGCAATATCTAATACCGTACTAAGATATTTCAAAATGGTCGTATCTTCAAAAGGCATGCTAACCCTTCCTCCTACTTACGAGCAATTCTATCCATATATTGAAATATTGTTTTATGCTCTATCTGTATGTATTTCCAACAACTAGTTAATTATACCATACATGAAACAAACAACAATTACAAACAACCCCCTTTAACTCAAATTGGTAAGATGTCAAACATTATTATCGTACAGTATAATATAAGTCATTATTATACGCCTATTTTCAAATAAAAAAAGCAACTTCTCAGTTGCTTTTCTTACATTTATTTTAGTTTTTCACCGAATAAAGAACCCATTAAAGCAACTGCTGTTGTTGCTGTTCTATTTCTCTCATCTAAAATCGTATTTACCTCAACAAATTCAGCAGATGTGATAATATCAGCTTCTGCTAACATTTCCATCGCTAAGTGGCTTTCACGATAAGATAGACCGCCAATTACAGGCGTTCCAACACCTGGTGCATCATGAGGATCAAGACCATCTAAATCTAATGACAAGTGGACACCATCAGTATGAGATAAATATGCGATCGTTTCTTCCATAACAGCCGTCATCCCCATACGATCAATCTCATGCATTGAGAATACTTTAATACCTTCATTGCGAATGAAGTCTTTTTCTCCTTCATCCAACGCACGTGCACCGATAATTACAACATTCTCTTTTTTCACCTTTGGATATGCTCCGTATAAATCTACAAGTGAAGAATGTCCATAACCTAAACTTGCAGCAAGTGACATACCGTGAATATTTCCAGATGGTGAAGTTTCCTCTGTATTTAAATCACCGTGTGCATCATACCAAATAACACCTAAGTTTTTATAATGTTTGGCTACACCAGCTAATGTACCGATAGCAATACTATGGTCACCACCTAATACAAGTGGAAAACGACCTTCTTCTATAATATGATCCACCTTACTTGCTAATTCGTTACATACAGTTGCAACTTGTGTAAGGTTTCTTAATTTTGTATTCGCATCTACTTCTTTTTCTCTCTCTATACATATATCTCCCATATCTTTAACGTCATATCCAATTTCTTCAATTCTTTCAATTACCCCTGCATAACGGATCGCGCTCGGTCCCATATCAACTCCACGACGCATCTGTCCTAAATCCATTGGAACTCCAATAACTGAGATTTCTTTTTTCATAGATAGTATCCCCCTTTTATGCCTTCACTAAATATTTTAAATCTTTTATATAGTCTGACTCAACTCGACATTTTTTTGTATGGATATACAATTTATTCACTTATATTCACGTTGAAAATCAAATTCCAAGACTATTCTATGTATAAAGTTAACTTAATGAAACAATCGCAATCACTATTATTAAATAATAATAATAAAACACCCCTACATTTAGAAGTGTTTTTCTGACGCTATTTTCCATACTGCTGCAATATTCTTCGTTGTCATTTCAATATTTTCTTCTGCTACTTTATATGCTTCTTCTAGTGTCATCGGTCTCGTTGTAATACTAAATACCGCATCTATTCCTTTCTCGTACACAGCTGGATAATCAGATGATACAGACCCTCCAATAGCAATTACAGGTACAGATAAACGTTTCGCACGCCCCGCAACACCAACAGGAGCCTTTCCATATGCAGTTTGTTCATCTATTCTACCTTCACCAGTTATAATGAGAGTTGCACCTTCTATATGTTCATCGAAATTTGTATAATCCAATACAATTTCAATGCCCCTCCGCAAATCTCCCTTTAACACTGAACTAACAGCCGCTCCCATTCCTCCCGCTGCTCCTGCACCAGGTATTCCAGATACATCAGAAGATACATATCTTTTAAGGATATTCGCATAATGTTTTAAATTTTCATCTAACTCTTTCATCATCTCTACATTCGCACCCTTTTGTCTCCCAAATACGAAAGATGCTCCCTGCATTCCGACTAATGGATTATCCACATCACATGCCGCTTCTATCTTTATCCCCTTTAAGCGTGGGTCCATTTGTGAAAAATCAATAGCAACAATCGAATGTAACGTACCTCCAGATGGATCTATCACTTCACCCTTGTCATTTATAAATCTTACTCCTAAAGCTGCTAACATGCCTGCCCCACCATCATTTGTAGCACTTCCTCCAAGTCCTAAAATTATGTACTCCGCCCCTTGATTTAGCGCATGTAATATAAGTTCTCCTGTTCCTTTTGTCGTTGTAATAAGTGGGTTTCGCTTTTCAACTGGCACGTGCTGTAATCCTGATGCTGCTGCCATTTCAATAAACGCTGTCTTTTTATCTTTAGACATGCCATAAAAAGCTTGTACACTTTCTCTAAGCGGTCCTGTCACACTAATTGATATAATTCTCCCCCCTGTAGCATCAACAAGCGATTCAACCGTCCCTTCTCCTCCATCTCCAATCGGTATTTTCACATACTTTGCATTAGGAAAAATTGCTCTAAAACCTCTTTCAATAGCTTCACATACTTCTATAGCTTTTAGGCTTTCTTTATATGAATCAGATGCAATAACAACTTTCACAATTATCCCTCATCCCTTATTTTTACGTTTTCTTCATTTTAAACGATAAATATAAAAGTTGTCTTTTTAAACACAAAAAAGCTTACATCATATGATGTAAGCTTTTTCTATTTAGATGGAGCCTAGCGGGATCGAACCGCTGACCTCCTGCGTGCAAGGCAGGCGCTCTCCCAGCTGAGCTAAGGCCCCTTAGTAATAAAGCGGAAGACGGGATTCGAACCCGCGACCCCAACCTTGGCAAGGTTGTATTCTACCACTGAACTACTTCCGCGAAAATGGTGAGCCATGAAGGATTCGAACCTTCGACCCTCTGATTAAAAGTCAGATGCTCTACCAACTGAGCTAATGGCTCGTAAATGGCTGGGCTAGCTGGATTCG
>NZ_JAKUDW010000123.1:0-15126 GCF_022662595.1 Bacillus cereus group sp. BfR-BA-01524
GTTGATAGGTTCGAGGTGGAAGCATGGTGACATGTGGAGCTGACGAATACTAATAGATCGAGGACTTAACCATATAATATGTAGCAATGTTATCTAGTTTTGAAGGAATATGCCTTCATAGTTTGGTGATGATGGCAGAGAGGTCACACCCGTTCCCATACCGAACACGGAAGTTAAGCTCTCTAGCGCCGATGGTAGTTGGGACCTTGTCCCTGTGAGAGTAGGACGTCGCCAAGCAACTAAAAACACAAGTCTTTTGACTTGTGTTTTTTTTATTTCCCATGAAATAGGTTAGGTTCTGTTAGTAAAAATGATGAAATATAGTAAGGGATTTTTTGAGCAGAAATATTAAGAAATTGATAAATAAATGGATAATCTTCAGAGCCATAGCTTCCAAGTAAGTCATACCACCAATCTGTTTCATACCTAGAAATCATGCTTAAATTATAGAGCAATAAATAATGAACGAGGAGTTCAGGTAATACTGGCTTAGGATTTCTAGGATCAGTCGTAAGTGGTAAATAATAAGTATCAGTAAGCTGTTCATAGTATAAAGGAGTACTGTATATAGGATTCCATGACTGAACGGGCGCCGTAAAAAGTAAATTCGATTCATTAGTTTTCTCAGGTACGTATTGCATTGATAAATGCTTACAAGATGTTTCAATGTAACGAGAAAATCTCTCTTTAGTCATATGTAATCGATCTAGTAGGTTGACTGAAAAGGAGAGCTCATTTTTAATTGTTGAATCGATTTTATATAAAGTTGATCCTTTTTGACTATAGCGAAATAAATTTTGTAATTCTGGAATATTTCCCATTAGTTCTAACATGTTAAATTTTTCTGCTTCTAAGTGTTTCATGTGAAACAGTTGTTCTGCAACATGAGTAAACAATCCATTTTTTTGTATCTTGACCTCATCTTCTAAAAATTGATACCCTTGTTTTTTTCGTTTGCGAGTTGTAACGCCATGAGCTAAAACAGTAGTGGATTCAGGATAGTTAGGATCAATGGTTAGTAAGCATGCTTTAAAAAGTTGACTAATTCCATAAAATAACAACATTGGTTGAATGGAAAATGGAGCTGTCTTATATAATTCATAATAATTTTTCCCGTGTTCTAAGTAATAAATAAAGGGATAACAATTTTCAAAACTTTTTTTTTCGGCATCCTGAATAGAGGATTTTTCGTAACAACGGGCAAGATAACGTTGTACGTTTTGAGATGAAAAAAAGAAACTTAACTGCTGCCAAGTACAAGATGTTTGATGCATATATTACGCTCCTTTTATTGTCTAAAAATTCTAACATATATATACGTCCTTGACAGTATTTTAACCAATTGATAAGCTACTAATAATAATTTCTGGTATCATAGGGGGAACAATTATGTGGGAATCTAAATTTGTTAAAGAAGGTTTGACTTTTGATGATGTATTACTTGTACCAGCTAGGTCAGATATATTACCAAGAGAAGTAAGTGTTAAAACAGTTTTATCTGAAAGCTTACAGCTAAACATCCCGTTAATTAGTGCAGGAATGGATACAGTAACAGAGGCTGACATGGCTATTGCAATGGCTCGCCAAGGTGGTTTAGGAATTATTCATAAGAATATGTCTATTGAGCAACAAGCCGAGCAAGTTGATAAAGTAAAGCGCTCTGAAAGCGGCGTTATTTCAGATCCTTTCTTCTTAACTCCAGAACATCAAGTATATGATGCAGAACATCTTATGGGAAAATATCGTATCTCAGGTGTACCGGTTGTAAATAATTTAGATGAGCGAAAATTAGTTGGGATTATTACAAACCGTGATATGCGTTTCATCCAAGACTACTCAATCAAAATTTCTGACGTAATGACAAAAGAACAGTTAATTACAGCTCCAGTTGGTACTACACTGGAAGAAGCTGAAAAGATCCTACAAAAGTATAAAATTGAAAAACTCCCTCTTGTTGATAATAACGGTGTATTACAAGGGCTTATTACAATAAAAGATATTGAAAAAGTAATTGAATTCCCAAACTCTGCTAAGGATAAGCAAGGACGCTTATTAGTTGGAGCAGCAGTTGGTGTAACAGCTGATGCTATGCTTCGTATTGATGCATTAGTAAAAGCTAGTGTAGATGCAATTGTACTTGATACAGCTCATGGGCATTCTAAAGGTGTTATTGATAAGGTAAAAGAAGTTCGTGCTAAATATCCATCATTAAATATTATCGCTGGAAATGTTGCTACAGCTGAAGCAACGAAAGCATTAATTGAAGCTGGTGCAAACGTAGTTAAAGTTGGTATTGGACCAGGTTCTATTTGTACAACACGCGTTGTAGCTGGTGTTGGTGTACCACAATTAACAGCAGTTTATGATTGTGCAACGGAAGCTCGTAAACACGGTATTCCAGTTATCGCTGATGGCGGTGTTAAGTACTCTGGTGATATGGTTAAAGCTTTAGCAGCAGGAGCACATGTTGTTATGCTAGGTAGTATGTTTGCTGGTGTTGCCGAAAGCCCTGGAGAAACTGAAATTTACCAAGGTCGTCAATTTAAAGTGTATCGTGGTATGGGTTCTGTCGGTGCGATGGAAAAAGGAAGTAAAGATCGTTACTTCCAAGAAGGAAATAAAAAACTTGTCCCAGAAGGTATTGAAGGACGAGTACCATATAAAGGACCTTTAGCGGATACAGTTCACCAATTAGTTGGTGGCTTACGTGCAGGTATGGGATATTGCGGAGCACAGGATTTAGAATTCTTACGCGAAAATGCACAATTCATTCGTATGTCAGGTGCGGGCTTACGTGAAAGTCATCCTCATCACGTACAAATTACAAAAGAGGCTCCAAACTACTCATTATAATGTCTTATATACAAATAGACAGAGATTTGATATCTCTGTCTATTTTTTTTTGATTATGTTAGAATAACGGTTATGTGAGTACATAGATATTGGGGGTAGCAAAAGTGAAAGGTATGTTTTGCAAAAGATTCATTGCTTTGGTAACAGTGCTTACACTAGCTTGTAGCATTTTTATGCCATATAGCAATGCATCAGCTGAAACAGGAGCCGCTTTAAACATTGAAGCAGGTGCGGCAATTTTAGTAGAAGCGAATTCTGGAAAAATTTTATATCAAAAGAATGCAGAGGAATTATTATCCATCGCTAGTATGACAAAGATGATGAGTGAATATTTAGTTCACGAAGCAGTGGATAAAGGAAAACTTAAGTGGGACCAGAAAATTAAGGTTTCTGAATATGCATATAAGGTTTCACAAGATGCTTCATTATCAAATGTTGCATTAGAAAATGGTGGCTCTTATACAGTAAAAGAGTTATATGAGGCAATGGCAATCTTTTCTGCAAATGGTGCAACGATTGCATTAGCAGAAGCAATTGCAGGTAAAGAAGTAGATTTCGTAAAAATGATGAATGATAAATCGAAAGAACTAGGATTGAAAAATTATAAATTTGTCAATTCTACAGGTTTAACGAATAAAGATTTAAAGGGAATGCATCCTGAAGGAACAACAGCGGATGAAGAAAATAAAATGTCTGCAAAGGATGTTGCAACTTTAGCACAACATTTAATTAAAGATTATCCAAAAGTATTAGATACAGCAAAAATTCCTAAAAAAGAATTCCGTCCAGAAAAAGAGAAGTTTGCAATGTCAAACTGGAACTGGATGTTAAAGGGCTTAGTTAAAGAATATGATGGCGTAGATGGTCTGAAAACAGGCTCAACTCCAGAAGCAGGAGATTGCTTCACTGGTACGGTTGAAAGAAACGGTATGCGTTTTATTTCTGTAGTTATTAAAACAAGTTCTCATACAGCACGTTTTGATGAAACAAAGAAGCTATATGATTATGGATTTGCTAACTTTGAAGTGAAACAAATGTATAAAAAAGGTTCTTCAGTAAAAGGACAAGAAACAGTACGAGTAGAAAATGCGAAAGATAAAGATGTAGCAGTTCAAACGAAACAAGCTATTTCACTTCCAGTGCCAAAAGGAAGTAAAGATGTTTATAAAACAGAATTAAAAGAATCAAGTAAGGGACAAGAAGCACCTATTAAAAAGGGAGCTGCGCTTGGTCAAATGGTAATTACGCCAAAAGATACAAACGACCCTGGATTTTTAACTGGTAAGTCGTTGCAAGTGGATCTTGTAACAACATCTGAAGTAGAAGAAGCAAACTGGTTTACTCGTGCTATGCGCGGAATTGGTTCATTCTTTAGTGGTATGTGGAATAGTGCTGTTGATACAGTAAAAGGTTGGTTTTAGAAGCTCCTCATGGTAGGGGCTTTTTTTTATTCCTATTTTTCATACCGACTTTATGAAAAAGTAGTAGACAAGCATCTGATAGTTAGTGGTAGAATGTAAGAGTATTCTTAATTTTCGCCTTTAACGGGGGAAAGCAATTCACCTAGGGGGGTTTTTGTACATGACAAATGTAACAGGGACAGAGCGTGTAAAACGTGGAATGGCAGAAATGCAAAAAGGCGGCGTTATTATGGACGTAATTAACGCTGAACAAGCAAAAATTGCAGAAGAGGCAGGCGCAGTTGCCGTTATGGCATTAGAGCGTGTACCAGCAGACATTCGTGCAGCAGGTGGCGTTTCTCGTATGGCAGACCCAACAATCGTTGAAGAAGTTATGGGTGCAGTGTCAATTCCGGTTATGGCAAAATGCCGTATCGGTCACCTTGTAGAAGCACGTGTATTAGAATCATTAGGGGTAGACTATATCGATGAGAGTGAAGTATTAACTCCTGCTGATGAAGTATACCATTTAAATAAACGTGATTACACAGTTCCATTTGTATGTGGTTGCCGTGATATCGGAGAAGCTGCACGTCGTATTGCAGAAGGTGCATCTATGCTTCGTACAAAAGGTGAACCAGGAACAGGAAACATTGTAGAGGCAGTGCGTCATATGCGCCAAGTCAATGCAGAAATCCGTCAAGTTGCGAGTCTACGTGAAGATGAGTTAATGACATATGCAAAAAATACTGGTGCTCCTTACGAAGTATTACTTGAAATTAAACGTCTTGGTCGCTTACCAGTTGTAAACTTTGCGGCAGGTGGTATAGCAACGCCAGCAGATGCTGCATTAATGATGCAACTTGGTGCTGATGGGGTATTTGTTGGATCTGGTATCTTCAAATCAGAAAACCCAGAGAGATTTGCACGTGCAATCGTTGAAGCAACGACTCATTATGAAGATTATGAACTAATTGCAAGCCTTTCTAAAGGGTTAGGTAATGCAATGAAGGGTATCGAAATTTCAACGTTATTACCAGAACAACGCATGCAAGAGCGTGGATGGTAATTAAAGGAGAACTTTAAAATGGTGAAAATCGGTGTACTAGGTCTTCAAGGTGCAGTTCGTGAGCATATAAAATCAGTTGAAGCAAGTGATGCAGAAGCTGTTGTTGTAAAGCGTATAGAGCAACTTGAAGAGATTGATGGTCTTATTTTACCAGGCGGTGAAAGTACAACAATGCGCCGTCTTATTGATAAGTATGCTTTCATGGAACCACTTCGCACATTTGCAAAGTCTGGTAAACCAATGTTTGGTACATGTGCAGGGATGATTCTTCTTGCGAAAACACTTATTGGCTATGAAGAAGCACATATTGGTGCTATGGATATTACAGTTGAGCGCAATGCGTTCGGGCGCCAAAAGGATAGTTTTGAAGCTGCGCTTTCAATTGAAGGCGTGGGTGAAGACTTCGTTGGTGTATTTATCCGTGCGCCGTATGTTGTAGAGGTAGCTGATAATGTTGAAGTGCTTTCTAAGCATGGTGACCGAATGGTAGCGGTAAGGCAAGATCAGTTTTTAGCTGCTTCATTCCATCCGGAATTAACAGATGATCATCGTGTAACAGCATACTTTGTTGAAATGGTAAAAGAAGCGAAAATGAAAAAAGTTGTATAAGTAACTTGCAACTTGTATAAGATTATAGTAAATTGATGGTAACAATTTTATAAAATAAGCGTGTTGATAGGAAATAGTAACAAATGTTGTTTCTTATAGAGAGTCGATGGTTGGTGGAAATCGATAGAAACAGTTTGTGAATCCATCCTGGAATGGAATGTGGAACATCTTTTGGATTAGTAAGCATTCCCGGTGAAGAGCCGTTATTTCTACTTGAGAGGAAAGCGGTAATGCTTTCAACTAGGGTGGCAACGCGGGTTAACTCCCGTCCCTTTATATAGGGACGGGAGTTTTTTGTGTTTTATAAAATAAAAGGAGGAGTATATAATGCTTGATATTAAATTTTTACGTACAAACTTTGAAGAAGTAAAAGCGAAATTACAGCATAGAGGTGAAGATCTAACTGATTTCGGACGTTTTGAAGAACTGGATACGAGAAGAAGAGAACTACTTGTTCAGACAGAAGAATTAAAAAGTAAACGTAATGAAGTATCTCAACAAATCTCTGTATTAAAGCGCGAAAAGAAAGATGCAGAAGCTCTAATTTTAGAAATGCGTGAGGTTGGAGAAAAAGTAAAGGATTTTGATAACGAACTTCGCACAGTTGAAGAAGACTTAGAAAGATTAATGTTATCTATTCCAAATATCCCTCATGAGTCTGCTCCAGTCGGTGAAACAGAGGATGATAATGTAGTAGCGCGTACTTGGGGAGACGTGAAAGAATTTACTTTTGAACCAAAGCCACATTGGGATCTTGCTACTGATTTAGGAATTTTAGATTTTGAACGCGCTGGGAAAGTAACAGGAAGCCGCTTCGTATTTTACAAAGGTGCTGGTGCAAGATTAGAGCGTGCTTTAATTAGCTTTATGCTGGATCTTCATACTGATGAGCATGGATATGAAGAAGTATTACCTCCATATATGGTAAACCGTGCAAGTATGACAGGAACAGGACAACTTCCAAAGTTTGAAGAAGATGCATTCCGTATTGAAAGTGAAGACTATTTCTTAATTCCAACGGCTGAAGTACCTGTAACGAATATGCATCGTGATGAGATTTTAAATAAAGAGCAATTGCCTATAAGATATGCTGCATTTAGTTCTTGCTTCCGTTCTGAAGCAGGTTCAGCTGGTCGCGATACACGCGGTTTAATTCGCCAGCATCAGTTCAATAAAGTAGAGCTTGTAAAGTTCGTAAAACCAGAAGATTCTTATGAAGAGTTAGAAAAATTAACAAATGATGCAGAACGCGTGTTACAATTATTAGAGTTGCCATATCGCGTTATGAGCATGTGCACAGGCGATTTAGGATTTACAGCAGCGAAGAAATACGATATTGAAGTATGGATTCCAAGCTATGGCACATATCGTGAAATTTCTTCTTGTAGTAACTTTGAAGCTTTCCAAGCGAGACGTGCAAATATCCGTTTCCGCCGTGAGCCAAACGGAAAACCAGAACATGTCCATACATTAAATGGATCTGGTCTTGCAATTGGACGTACGGTTGCAGCTATTTTAGAGAACTACCAACAAGAAGATGGTACAATTATAATTCCAGAAGTTCTTCGCCCTTATATGGGAGGAAAAACAGTTATTAAGTAAATTTAAACATTCATCGGTATGAGTGATTGGTAATTATGAACGTTGTCAGTACTGTAATGTAGGAGAGGGGAAGTAAAATTTTCCTTTCCTCATAATTTATTTTAGTAGGGTTGACTAACTGTTTTTCTTTTGATATTATATTTGATGTCAATATGGAGGTATACCCAAGTCCGGCTGAAGGGATCGGTCTTGAAAACCGACAGGCGGCGAGAGTCGCGCGGGGGTTCGAATCCCTCTACCTCCTCCAGATATAATTGACAACAGCGCATATAAGTGGAGATTGGAGAACTCGTTACCAACACGTAACGAGTTTTTATTTTAAAACCAATCATAAAGTATGGTGTAAGGCAATTTTGTCCTTATTACACACTCATATTCCGATGATTATCTTCATAGATATGAAAGGAGTCAACATGGATCTTATTATACAAACGTTTCCTTTAGATGGAAAAACTTTATATTATGTACAATGTCCTGTCTGTAAGAACAATAGAATTTTAAACAGTGGTGCAAATGTGTCACGCATTATAAGCGATGATACATTCCGTAAACTTTGTGGTTGCACTTGTGATGTAAAGCAAGCTGAGAAAAAAGTAGAGGCGCCAAAAAAGGTTGAAAAACCAGCTGTAAAGAAAGAGGCAGCTCCAAAACGTACAGGTAAAGTATTAACGGCAGTGATTAACGGGAAAGAAATGACTGTTAAAGAGATTGCTGAAGCATACGATATTAGTACAAGTACTGTTCGTCAGCGTATTAACGCAGGAAAACCTGAGAGTGAAATTATTGCTCCAACAAAGAAGAAGTAATTTAATAGGAAAACCCGTGCATATGCACGGGTTTTTTATTTTACAAGTTTACGTGTTTGTTTTAAAAAATGGCCAATTTTTTTAATGATTGGCTCGATTGAATCACCATCTTTTAAAATATCGTATTCATTAATATTTAAGCGTAATACAGGGCATGAATTAAAGTTGTTAATCCAGTTTTCATAACGTCCATGCATTTCTTTCCAGTACTCAATTGGTGTTTGCTGTTCCATTGGGCGTCCACGTTCTTGAATGCGATCGACAATATCATCGAAAGAACCTTCTAAGTAAATTAATAAGTCTGGATGAGGGAAGTAAGGAGTCATGACCATAGCGTCAAATAAACCTTTGTATGTTTCATAATCAGTTTCCGTCATCGTACCTTTTTCATGATGCATCTTTGCAAAAATTCCAGTGTCTTCGTAAATGGAACGATCTTGAACAAAACCGCCACCGTACTCAAAAATTCTTTTTTGTTCCTTAAATCGTTCTGCTAAAAAGTACACTTGTAGGTGGAAGCTCCAGCGAGTGAAATCCGCATAGAACTTGTCCAAATATGGATTGGAATCTACTTTTTCAAATGATGTGCGATAACCTAAAGCATTAGCTAATGCAGTTGTCATAGTTGATTTACCCACACCTACCGTTCCGGCAATAGTGATTACTGCATCATTGGGTATATCATATTTTTGCCTTAAATTCATTATTATTTCGACTCCTTTAAGAGAGTATTTTGAAGGGCAGATAGGATGACGTTTAAATCATCAGGATTTTTTACAAAATCCATATCGTCTCCATTAAATTTCAATACTGGTATCTCTGGATGATCTTTTTTAAAAGCATCCATTGCTGTTTCGTAATCTTTTGTGAGCTGTAGTAAGTAATTTGGATCCATGTTTTTTTCAAATTCTCTTCCGCGCAAGGCGATTCGTTTTTGCAATGTTTCTAGGCTAGCTGTTAAATATACAATGACGTTTGGCACAGGCATATCTTGTGTAAGGATACGATAAATTTGCATGTACTTGTCATATTGAGAGTCTTTTAATGTGCGGGATGCAAAAATTAAATTTTTAAAGATATGGTAATCCGCTACTACTGGTTTCCTTTGATTCAAATACTTTATGTTAATATCTTCTAACTGTTTATATCTATTACAAAGAAAGAACATCTCTGTTTGAAAACTCCATTCGTCGATGTCTTCATAGAACTTTCCTAAAAAGGGATTTTCATCAACAATCTCTTTTAGTAAGTGGAGTTGCATGTGAGTTGAAATTTCCTTCGCAAGTGAAGTTTTTCCAACACCAATTGGTCCTTCAACCGTAATAAATGGTACTCCGGTCACGCTGTTTCCTCCTTTCAATCAGTGATTTACCGTGACTACTAAAAACACAAAACAGAATTATTGTAGCACAAGAGGGAAGCGAGCGGGTTAATTTGATATAAAAAGTTAAAAAATAGATATATGTATTAATTAAATTTTATTTTGGATGACGATGTTATAGTTGCTTTCAATGTAGTTTCCATTATTTTTAAAGCATGTATATTATCTTGGTCGTTGTTAGAGGCGATACAATCCTGTGGTACATACAATGTATAATTTCTCATATGAGCATCATTAGCTGTAAATAGGATACATATATTCCCGGCAACTCCTGTTAATATTAGATTTTCTATTTTTAAATAACCTAATAATGAATTTAAAGGTGTTTCATAAAAAGCAGAATAATGTGGTTTAATAAAAATATAATCATCAGAACTTGGAGCAATCTTATGGATTATATTTTCGCTATATTTATTTGTGCAATGAGTAATAAGTTGGTCGATATCAGATCTCCAAAGTTGATAATGGTCATTAACGTAAATTATAGGATAGCCGAAGGATTTCATTTTTTTCTTTAATTGTAAAATAGGGTTTGTTATAGTTTCGCATTTTTGAGCTAGAATGGGTCCGTGGGAAAATTGAAAATCATTAATCATATCGATAATGAGCAAGGCGGTATTTTTCATATGTAATCCCTCTCTTTTTCTTTTAGGGTGGATTGAATTTGTAAAAGTTATCCCCTGTGTAGTAAATGGAAATAAGTGTACTTTATTTGTAATGAAAGGACTATGTTATGGAACAAGATCAAGATATTTATTTTATGCAATTAGCGATAGCTGAAGCTAAAAAGGCGGAGGGAATACAGGAAGTACCAATTGGAGCAGTTATAGTGTTAGATGGTGAGGTAATTAGTGTTGCTCATAATTTAAGAGAAACTGAGCAAAGATCAATAGCTCATGCTGAGTTGCTAGCGATAGATGAGGCGTGTAAAAAATTAGGGACATGGCGCTTAGAAGATGCAACATTGTATGTAACATTAGAACCTTGTCCAATGTGTGCGGGTGGAATTGTTTTATCACGAGTGAAGCGAGTTGTATATGGTGCAAGTGATCCGAAGGGTGGATGTGCAGGGACATTGATGAATCTTTTAACGGATGAACGTTTCAATCATCAATGTGAAGTAGTAACTGGTGTACTGGAGGAAGAATGCGGTACGTTGTTAACAAACTTTTTTAGAGAGCTTCGTAAAAAAAGAAAAGCGATGAAAAAATTAGAGAAAAACAAGGGGAACTAACGTATTTGCATTTTATAAAGAAACAAGTTATACTGATAATGCCTTTAATGAAGGCAACCGAATATTGGTTTTAACTTTGCCGTGCTAAGCGGGGAGGTAGCGGTGCCCTATACTCGCAATCCGCTCTAGCGAGGCCGAATCCCCTCTCGAGGTTATGTTGCTGTAAGGTCTGCCTTAAGTAAGTGGTGTTGACGTTTGGGTCCTGCGCAACGGGACCCCGTGAACCTTGTCAGGTCCGGAAGGAAGCAGCAATAAGCGGGTCTTCTCGTGTGCCGCAGGAGTGCCTGAACCGAGCTAACTGCTTGAGTAACGCTTATGGTACGTAATCGACGGAGGGTGCACGGCAGTTATATATGTATACAAAACTCACCTTAATACAAAGGTGAGTTTTTTGTATAGAAAATAACTTTTGGAATCTATAAACAGAATGGGTTATAATAAATGAGATAATAACCTTTGAGGGAGGCCGTATTTTCGTGTCATACCAAGCGTTATACCGAACATGGAGACCGCAAAAGTTCGAAGATGTAGTCGGTCAAAAGCACGTGACAAAAACGTTGCAAAATGCCCTTCTTCAAGAGAAAGTTTCACATGCTTATTTATTTTCTGGTCCGAGGGGAACAGGAAAAACGACAATTGCAAAAGTATTTGCAAAAGCAATTAACTGTGAACATGCTCCGGTAGCTGAACCTTGTAATGAATGTCCTTCTTGTCTAGGAATTACACAAGGATCCATTTCAGATGTATTAGAAATTGATGCGGCTTCAAATAACGGTGTAGATGAAATTCGAGATATTAGAGATAAAGTAAAATATGCTCCAAGTGCTGTAGAATATAAAGTATACATTATTGATGAAGTTCACATGCTTTCTATGGGTGCATTCAATGCGCTTTTAAAAACCTTAGAAGAGCCGCCAGGACATGTTATCTTTATTTTGGCGACAACAGAACCTCATAAGATCCCGCCTACAATTATTTCACGTTGTCAGCGTTTTGAATTCCGAAAAATATCAGTGAATGATATTGTTGAGAGATTATCAACGGTCGTGATAAATGAAGGTACGCAAGTGGAAGATGAAGCATTACAAATTGTTGCACGTGCTGCTGAAGGTGGTATGCGTGACGCGCTTAGTCTTATTGATCAGGCTATATCTTATAGTGATGAGATTGTTACGACAGAAGATGTATTGGCCGTAACAGGATCTGTTTCTCAGCAATACTTAGGCAATTTAGTAGAATGCATACGTGAAAATGATGTATCAAGAGCATTGCAAATCATAGATGAAATGATGAGTAAAGGGAAAGATCCAGTTCGTTTTATGGAGGATTTCATTTACTATTATCGTGATATGCTTTTATATCAAACTTCACCGCAACTAGAACATATGTTGGAACGAGTAATTGTAGATGATCAATTCCGTAAGTTGAGTGAAGAAATGCAACCGGAAGTGATCTATGAGATTATTCATACCCTTAGTAAAGGACAACAGGAAATGAAGTGGACAAATCATCCGCGTATTTTCTTAGAAGTTGTTATGGTGCAATTGTGTCAACAGTTTATGATGCAAGCAAATGGTACAGATCGTTTGCAAGCAATTATGAACAGGATGCAGCAACTGGAGAAAGAGTTAGAGCAAGTCAAAAAGAACGGTGTGCCAGCTGGTGTACAACAGGAAGTAAGAGAGACACGTGCAACACCAAAACCGGTACGAACAGGAAGTATGAAGATTCCTGTCGGACGTGTAAATGAAGTATTAAAACAAGCGAAGCGTCAAGATTTAGAACAATTAAAAGCTGTATGGGGTGAGTTGTTAGGAAGACTCAAATCATATAACAAAGTAGCATTTGCTGTTTTATTAGAAAATAGCGAACCAGTGGCAGCTTCAGATGACACTTACGTTTTGGCATTTCAATATGAGATTCACTGTAAGATGGCGAGCGAAAATCGAGAAGCTATGGATACAGTAGAACAAGCTTTATTTGAATTGCTAAGTAAAAGGTTAAATATGATTGCCATTCCAAAAAGTGAATGGGGTAAAATCCGTGAAGACTTTTTACAACGTGAAGGTGGAGAGTCTGAAGAAAGCCAGGAGAAAAAGGAAGACCCTCTTATAGAAGAGGCAGTGAAATTAGTAGGACAAGAACTCATTGAAATAAAAGAATAATAATAATTAGGAGGAATTAATTATGATGCGTGGCGGAATGGGAAATATGAATAATATGATGAAACAAATGCAAAAGATGCAAAAGGACATGGCGAAAGCGCAAGAAGAGCTTGGTGAAAAAACAGTTGAAGGTACAGCTGGTGGCGGGATGATTACAGTTATTGCAAATGGTCACAAGCAAATTCTTGAAGTGAAGATTAAAGAAGAAGTTGTAGATCCAGAAGATATCGAAATGTTACAAGACTTAGTGTTAGCTGCAACAAATGATGCACTTAAAAAGGCTGATGAGCTTTCAAACTCTACAATGGGTAAATTTACAAAAGGCTTAAACTTACCAGGTGGAATGTTCTAGGAGGATATTGATATATGCATTATCCAGAACCAATATCAAAACTAATCGATAGTTTTATGAAGTTGCCAGGTATCGGACCGAAAACAGCGGTTCGATTGGCATTTTTCGTATTAGATATGAAAGAAGATGATGTGTTAGGTTTCGCGAAAGCACTTGTAAATGCGAAGCGAGATTTAGCGTATTGTTCTGTATGCGGACATATTACTGATCGTGATCCTTGTTATATTTGTAATGATTCGCATCGAGATCAATCAGTTATTTGTGTCGTACAAGAACCGAAAGATGTAATCGCGATGGAAAAAATGAAAGAGTATCAAGGTGTATATCATGTGTTACGTGGTGCGATTTCTCCTATGGAGGGAATTGGACCGGAAGACATTAATATCCCGCAACTCTTAAAGCGACTACATGATGAAACGGTACAAGAAGTGATATTAGCAACAAACCCTAATATTGAAGGGGAAGCTACAGCGATGTATATCTCCCGCCTCTTAAAGCCTACAGGCATTAAAGTAACTCGTATTGCACATGGTCTGCCAGTTGGTGGAGATTTAGAATATGCAGATGAAGTGACACTATCGAAAGCGTTAGAAGGTCGCAGAGAAGTATAAGAGGAGAAACAAAAATGTTCTTTCAAAAAAAGGGTAAATTGCGTAAAGAGTATGACGATAAGTTGATTGTACTTTTGGAAAAAGTGAAGAATGAGTGGTTACGTCAGAAGAGGATGGTCGAACAAAGTGTAGAACCATCTCAAGATGTCATTTGTTCTTTGAAAATAGCAGAGGCGAAATATTTCTTCTTGTTGAAAGAAGCAAAGCGTCGTCCTGTAAAAATGGAACAATGGTAAAGGGTTCTGCTTTCTAAGCAGGCCTTTTTATTTTATTTGTTAAATGCTGAGGTGTTGTTTTATCAAGCATTAATGGGTAGTAAGACCCCCACCTCAAAATTCAGCGGAAGCAAAGAAGTTAGGCGGGGGATCAACTGCCCGTAAAAGCCCGATTGGTTCAACTAATAATCAGTGGGGATGAACACCCCCACTGATTAAAGTTTCACTTTATTTGGTTTATATGAAAGGGATGCCACTTATGATAACTGTTCTTTTTTATTGTCTTGTCCCATACAAATAGATGTATAGGTCATTTATAAGGAGGAAAAAATGAATTCTACAATTATTATTGTTGGCATTCTTACTTTAGTGTTTATTTTTCTTGTTTTTGGTGTTGCCTCTAAGCCATTACGTTTTATAGGTAAGGTGATTTTTCATGTTACTTTAGGAATAGCATTGCTTTTTATCGTAAATGTTGTAGGGACATATTTTGATTTTCATATCCCGATTAACATGGGGACAGCAGCAATAACGAGTTTATTAGGCCTACCGGGTGTGGTAGCATTAGTGATTATTAAGCTTTATATCATGCCAAGATAAAATTATTTTGGCATTTTTTTAAAAAGTGTTGACTATTAAATGATTAATATGGTAAATTAATAAGCGTCGTCAGGAACGAAAGAAAAAAGTTGTTGACAGATTTAACGATAAATGTTAAATTATAAAAGTCGCTGAAACGCGATATTGAACTTTGAAAACTAAACGAAACAAACAACGTGAAACGTCAATTTTTATTTTTAGATGCTAGACAAACTAACTTTATTGGAGA
>NZ_JAKUDW010000124.1:0-14935 GCF_022662595.1 Bacillus cereus group sp. BfR-BA-01524
TTCTTGTTTTATTATTTCTGTGACCAATTTATAACTATAATCTGCTGTTCGTACGTTTTGATCTTTATACAGATTTTTAACAGCTGATATATTTTCTTTCGTTCCAGATACCATGATACCGTTTACTGGTTGTGAGGGACCATTTATATACCGATTTACAGCAAACCCTATACCTATAAAAATTGCTGTTACTACTAGAAATCCTATTATCTTTTTCATTTTCTTCCTCCTCATATACTATGTTTAATCTGGGATTAGAACAGTAGGTTTTTTCTTTATATAAACAGTGGCTAAAATGCTACAAGTCTTAATAAAGAATGATTACCTTCAGTATAGACGTCTTTAATTGTTAATTGAATAACTCTTGTCTTACTATATATACTTTAATCTTACAGTTTAGTAAGATTACTAAATCTAACTTTTTATATACTCGTAACTCTGATCAAGATATACTTTAAAATTAAACGGTTTTTATACACTTATTTAAGTACACACATACTTTTCAAATTCTCAAAAATCCGCTCCCATTCGGCTCTTATTCTCAATGATCTGTTTTTAAAAATTCATTTACATAATTAATGCGAATTCAAATTTCATTTAACATTTTTGTATAAGATAACTTAAACAAAACATTACTGATTGTATAAAAACGTACAAATTCAACAAGACACTATTACAAGGTTTTTCAAAATATAAGCAAGTACATGTATGAATTACGTAAACATTCTGCTTTAAGTAATTGTTGTATCTCATTATGTACTGAAAAGCTTTAAGCCGATTTGGGTATTATGCTTATACTCAGAAAAGCCTCTAAAAGTCCATTTCCATACTAAACTATTTTAAATTAGCCAATCAACGTGTAAAATAACTGTCATAATCTAAAATACTGCCATAATCAAAGACAAATGAGGAGAGATACTGTGGATAAAGTATTATTCGTTGAAGACGATAACGATCTAGGAATGGCTATTGAGTTTACTCTAAAAGGAGAAGGACTTGAGGTTATAAGAGTTTCTACTGTACAAGATGCAAAAGACCAATACGAAAATAATAAATTTGACTTAGCTATATTGGATGTTGGACTCCCAGATGGAAATGGGTATGATTTATGTACCTATCTTAAAAGCAAAGGTGATATACCTATTATTTTTCTCACAGCACTGGATGAGGAGGCAAATGTAGTAATGGGCCTTGATATTGGTGGAGATGATTATATAACAAAACCCTTCAGGGTAAAAGAGCTATTATCTAGAGTAAAAGTACAATTAAGAAAAAAAATTAAAACAGCTTCTAATACTATATTGAGGTCTGAAAATATACAGCTTGAAGTTGAAGCGGCCAGAGCCTTTAAGCATGAGAAAAGTATAAATTTAACACATTTAGAATACAAACTCTTATTAACGTTAATGCTAAATCCTCATAAAGTGTTACAAAGAAATGAGATATTGAAAAAAATAGCAGATGAAGGTGAAGTGTTTTTCGATGAAAATACTCTTTCTGTTTATGTAAAAAGATTGAGAAGTAAAATTGAGGATAATCCACAAAATCCTGACTGTATAATCACACAAAGAGGTGTCGGATATTTCTGGAATAAAGACGTCAGTAAGGAGTAATTTAATGATAAATAGAGAAATAAAAATTAATATACTTACATTAGCATTAATCTCTTTTTTATTTATTATATATCAAGTTATCACAGTTCATATTCTATATGACCATTTAAAAAATGATTATATTACTATTTGGAGTGAAATTACTGGAAAACTAATTGAACAAAACCCAGAAAATGAATACGAAATAATACAAGCACTTACAAATGATACAGCCAATAAAAAAGATTATTCCAGTGATGGAGAAATGCTATTAAAACAATATGGTCTATCTGCTGAATTAGATTCAAGACTTTTTCCTTATTTAAATAAACATATATCCCAAAACAATATATACATGTTCCTTGGAGCAATAGGGTTCAGCTTAATCCTAATTTTTCTAAATTACTTACAATATAAGTCTTTTTTCTTAAAAATTAGAAATGTAACAGCTGCAGCGAATAAAATTATTGAAGGTGATTACACCATTGATATCAAGGAAAATAGAGAAGGTGATCTAGCTAAACTTGCAAATTCTTTTCATAAACTGAAAAATGTTATTAGAAAAAGTATGCATAATTTAATGGAAGAAAAACAATTTTTAATTCAAACTTTACAAGATATTTCTCATCAACTAAAAACACCACTCTCAACACTTACAGTGAACAATGATATCTTATTACAAGGTAAATTAAATGAACAACAATATCATTTTTTACACAATAATGATGTTCAAATTTCAAGAATCAACTTTTTAATACATAATTTATTAAAAGTTTCAAAAATAGATGCTAGAGCAATACTATTTGAAAAAGAAAACTCTGATATTATTGATACAATTTATGAGGTCATTGCTAGTTTGAACAGTAAATTAAATAAAAAAAATATGAACATACATTTAAAAACCAATGAAAAAATATCACTTTTCCATGACAGTATTTGGATGCAAGAAGCTTTATTAAATATTTTAAAGAATTCCATTGAACATTCAAATGATAATAGTTCTATTTATATTGAAGTCACAAACTCTCCTATTCATACTGAAATAATAATTCAAGATTTTGGTGAAGGTATTGCATCAGAAGATTTGCCATATATATTCGATAGATTTTACAAAACAAAAAATTCTAATAAAGAAGGCTCCATTGGAATTGGCTTAGCACTAGCGAAATCAATTATCGAAGCTCACCATGGATTTATTAAAGTAGAAAGTCAAAAACACTCATTCACAAAATTCACAATAACTTTTATGAAGTATTAATAGTTCATAAAAGTTATTGTAAAACCCTAACCCTTGAGTATAATTTTTAAAAATTAATCATCTGTAAAAAAAGAAATTCGATTAATTTTTCATAAATGACTGTAGAGAAATAACTTTTCCGCTTTAGAGGTAATTAAAAATCTTAGCTTGATGGGCATAGAGTCACAATATCAAAAAAGAAAACTGTGCGTTTGAACAGAATTTAGACACAAAATATCCGATTCCTTTTACGCTAAGGGATCGGATATTTATTTTACTGTTTTATATAGTGTACAATTTCTCGCTTGCGAGGTCTGTATAGCAACCAAACCAAATCTTACGTTAAGTATTAGTGGGCATCAAAAATAGTAATGACTAATCCAGATTAACATTGATCTGATTCACAATTAAATATACCCATATGTTAAATGACTAAATAATACAAACGGTATGAAGAGAATTTCTAGTCTTTTCATACCGTTTTACGTTTGTTCTTAAGTTTCATACGAAATTCGTGGAAAGATAGCAGCATCTATTTTATAAATAAGGTTCAAAAGTTACCATACCTGACAACGGAAATATTAATGTAACCTTAGTTCCCTTATTAACTTCAGAATCAATGGTAATTTTCATACCTAATTTTGAGCACAGTTTTTCGCATAGATACAAGCCCATTCCTGTACTTTTACTAAATCTTCTTCCATTCTCTCCAGTAAATCCTTTCTCAAAAACTCTATTTATATCTTTAGTTACTATCCCTACGCCATTATCCTCTATAGTTAGTATTACTGAGTTAGTTTTCTTAATTGAGCATATACGTATCATTTGTTCTTTGTTATTTGAGTACTTTATAGAATTTCCTATTATTTGATTAATAATAAATTCAACCCATTTTCCATCACTATATACAATCTCATCAATATCCTGTATATCTAATTTTATTCTCTTATGAATAAAATCCCTATAGTTTCTTTTAATTACATTCCTTACTACATTATCAAGATTGATTGGCTTTATCATATAGTCTTTATTCACGTTAGAGCTTCGAGAATAATACAGAACCTGTTCAACAAACCCCTCAATCCGATCCATTTGAGAGTCAATTTTATTCGTTACTTCATTTTGATTATTTTCAATAATAAGCTTTGTAGAAGCTATTGGTGTCTTAATTTCATGCACCCATGTCTCTATATATTCTCTGTAATCCAATTGCATATCTCTATAATAATTTACATTTTCATGCATATCTCTACTTACTTCTTTCAGTATAGCGTTAAGCTTTTTTCCATGTATAAAGTTTGCTTCCTTTACTACCTCTGGAAGTAAGTATTTTTTCTCCAAGTTTTCTAATATACCGTTAATCTCATTATAATAAATTTTACATCTTATAAATTCTATAGCCATATATGAAATCAATGGAAAAAACCAAATACAAAAGACAAAGAATATGATAATGAACGGAACATGCGCAGTCAGCAATATACCTGCTAGTATGATATATACCAGTACATTAGACAGTATTACTACTATTTTATCTTTAATAAATTCACCTATATTCATGGCATTATATACCCTAAGCTTCTTCTTGTTGCAATTGGATTTTCTATACCTATCTCTTCAAGCTTTTTTCTTAATCTATTTATATTAACAGTTAAGGTGCTATCATCCACAAAATAATCAGATTTCCATAAAGTTTCTATAAGTGAATCTCTTTTTACAATATTTCCGCGATTATTTATTAAGCATGAGAGTATTTTAACTTCATTTTTAGTTAATTCTACAGACTTGTCTTGATAAGTAACTGTTGCATTTGAAAGATTTAAATTAAAATCCCTATACATTAAGATATGATTCATCTTGAAATCTCCAGATGTTCTTCTTAAAATGTTTGTTACTCTTGCTAATAGTATTTCTGTATTATAAGGCTTTGTTATAAAATCATCTGCTCCTAAATTCATACTTATCAGTTCATCTACATCACTATCTCTACTTGTAACCATAAAGATTGGAACATCTGAAGTTTTACGTATTTCTCTGCATATATAATAGCCATCGAACACAGGAAGATTTATGTCTAGTAATATAAGGTCTGCATTCTCACTTTCTATATATTTGATAATATGATTAAAATCTGTGGGAGCCTTTACTTCATATCCATACTTTATAAAAAAATGTTGTAATTCTTCTCTGATGATTTCGTCATCTTCAATCAGAATGATTTTTTTCATGACTTTTCCCTCCCTATACAGAATATAAGGCTATTACATCTTGAGAAACAAGGTGTAATAGCCTTAATAAGCATTATAAAATCAAGTATTACTTTTTACAATATTTTTATACCCGACATATGTCGTGTAGAAATATACTACATAAACTACAAGAAATACTAAGCCCGTCATCAATGCTGGTAAAATAATGTCTGTTTGTTGAAATGTGTTAATATAATAATTGACTAGATAAATTCCAACTATAGAATGAATTATGGCAAGAAAAACCGGAAGACTAAAGTATACGAAAGTTTGAATGAAAATCGTTTTATCGATCATTGTTCCGTTTGAGCCAATTCTCTTCAAAGATTTATATCGATCTATGCTATCACTGGCTTCTGATAATTGTTGAAGAGCTAATACAGCCATACTCGTTATTAAAAATACAATACCTATATATATCCCAATAAACAGTACGATAGTTTTTAATCCCTTACTTCCTGCATAAACTTCATCCTTTGATTTGCCTGCTATACGATTAATATTTAATTTCGGGCCGTTTTCGTCATAAAAGCCCCGTGCAACGTTATCATATTTTTTATTATATGCTTCTCTATTTCCATCTAAATAATTTACATTAAGTACGGAATCACTAATTTTGTAGCCTGATAAAAACTCATCATTTATAACGATTGTGAAGTAATTAGTTCGCACATCATAAGTGTAAAGATTCTCTTGTATAACTTTAGCGTTTTTTACCGAATATTCTTTTTCTTTAACATTCATCTTATCGCTATTTTTTAATCTTTCATTTATCGAATTAATCAACCGGCTTTCATTTGATAAAAGTAAGATTTCATTGTTATTTAAAGTGATTTCCTTTTCACCTTTAAGATTTAAAATTTTATTATAATCAGATACTTTAATGAAATCTATACTGTTATTATAATCTTTAAGTTCTGGTACAAAGTCCACCACTTCCATCCCTGTTCGATATACATTATAAGATACATATTTTTCGTTATTACTTATTTTAAAATTAGCTTTATTTAATACTTCTTCTATAGTGTAACTTTCATCCTTATTCTCCAATGTAATACTGGCATCAAATGGTGTTATTTCTTTCGTTGTTACGTCCATCATTCTGTTAAAGCTGATTCCTGTAGATAAAGCCACCATTGTAAGGAATAACATTAAACAGATTACAGACATGGATATAAAATTTGTATTAACCTTACTATTTATTTGTTTGATGATAAATATATTTAAACCTTTAAAATAGACTTTTTTATTCTTCTTTACAACATATAATATAAATCCAGATAAACTAAAGAAAAACAGCAATGTACCTAATATGCCAAGAATGATTGATACCACGAGCATAGGATTAGTAAAATTCAATCCGATTTTTAGTACAGTCACATATGCATATCCAAGTGATGCTACACACATAATAAATGTGATTACATAGATAAGAGGATTTCTAAATTTTACATCTTCGTTTTTTCTACCTGCTGTTAACAAATCAATTATTTTGTATTTAGAAACAACATATACATTAAATAACATAACAAGTAAAAACATGATTCCAAAGTATAATACGCTTTTACCTATAGCACCTGTTGAAATTGCAAATTTATATTTATTGATGGGTAAGTCAAATAGCTTTAATGCAAATGTAGATAACCCCTGCGATACTCCAATACCTATTATAAGTCCACTCACTAAAGATATAACGCCAACTAGAAATGTCTCTGTTACTAATATTCTGGATATGTTTCTTCTTCCCATACCTAAAGTCATGTATATTCCTAATTCTTTTTTACGTTTTTTAATTAAGAAATTATTTGCATACAATATTAAACCACCTAATATTACGGATACAAATACTGACACATTTGAGATAGCGTTCATTACTGTAGGCACATACTTTCTATCTGAAGCGCTAATTTCCATAAGTGCCTTTTGTGATTCTATTGAGTTAAAGCTATAAAATATACAAACAGCCAGTGTTAGTGTTAAGAAATATATTGCATAATCTTTAAAACTTTTCTTTACATTCCCAATAGCAATCTTAGAGTACATTATTATCGTCACCTCCAAGAAGGGTTATAACTTCGATAATTTTAGTAAAGAATTCTTTTCTGGAATCATTTCCTCTTACCAACTCGATAAATATTTTACCATCATTAATAAAAAGAATTCTACGAGCATAGCTTGCTGTAAATGCATCATGAGTAACCATAAGAATTGTAGCTTTTAAATCCTTATTAAGACTTTCAAATCTTTCGAGTAATAATCTAGCTGATTTAGAATCTAACGATCCTGTTGGTTCATCTGCAAGTACTAAAGATGGATCTGTTACGATAGCTCTTGCCGAAGCAACCCTTTGTTTTTGTCCGCCTGATATTTGATAAGGGTATTTGCTTAATACTTGTTCAATGCCTAAATATTTTGCAACCGCTTGTATTTTCCCATCAATTTTTGAACTTGCCTCACCTTTTATAGTTAACGCTAGGGCAATATTTTCATAAGCAGTAAGGGTATCTAATAAATTAAAGTCCTGAAATACAAACCCTAATTCATTTTGTCTAAACTTATCTAATGACTTTGATTTTAACCGAGTAATGTCACTATTATTTATCATTATTTTCCCCGTAGTAACATGATCAATCGTTGATATACAGTTAAGTAATGTAGTTTTGCCACTTCCTGAAGGCCCCATTATCCCAACAAATTCTCCCTCATCTACCTTAAAACTAATATTATCTATAGCCTTTGTTACATTATCTTTATTACCATAATATTTTTCAATTTTTTCTACACTTAATATATTTCGCATTAATACTTCTCCTTTTTCATTATAAAAATTCTTTAACTCCCCTTCATTTTATATAATTTCATTAATAGTATCGGTGGAATTACATTTCATTAACATTACATTTTTGTTATATTGAGTGATACCTCTACATGTAAGTTATCAGAAATCGCGATGGTATTAGTAATGATTATTCGATGCCTTACCAAAGAGGCAGAAAAATGTAGGAGTATCAACGATAAGCCTTATGTAATTAGTGGAAATAAACAAACTAGTTACGCCGTAACAACAGCTCAATTTAAAAGATATGGATTCATAGTCATTTCAGAAGAAGATTTTGAAAACAGAAAAGGATTTGACCTTTAAGACCAAACCCTTTTTATTATTTCGCAGCAAGTTATTCTTTCACTTTGCAGGAAGCTCATCCTGGTTCACTTCTTCTTAATTGGATTTATTAGTAATTACGGTACATGAAATTATTAATAATAAAATAATTTTAGTTAAAACGTTTGAATTTTTTCGCATTATTTCTGATGTAAATTCCTGTATTGCATTTATATATATTGCTATACAATTAAAGTGCACTGCTCAACACTTTTCGTTTAAGTTAGTCTATCAATTTCTAACCACCTAATTAACTTAAGTAAAAGTTATTTTAAATTATTTTGGAGGTACAATATACGCCTATTTAGTCGTCTTTTGTATACAATCTAATATCAATTATGTAATTTCCACTCGTACTTCCTGTTCCTGTAATATTTGAACAACTAATTCTAATACAATGCTTTGCATTAACTGGTACACATTCTCACAAAATGTACCTTCCTCTATAATATATTCAATACATTGCAAAATATAGCCTTCTATAAATAAACTCCCGTTTTCAACTATAACTAAATTTTGTCCTGTTTTAATTTTTTGCGGTAATAAGATTTCATTTTTCGTCAAAACAATGTCCTGTGACACTTCTTTAATTCCCATGACTTTTTCTCTAAATACCACATTCTCTCGTATACTAATCTCAGTTTTGTATTTTCCTATTTCTACTGGTAATTTTGCTATTATATAGTTATTTAATTCCACTTTGCTTTTCTTATCTAATTCTACACTGTGAATAGGAACCCACAAAGCTGTCTCTATGCCTTCATCTTCAATAGTGCCCATCGCTTTTTGAGTTGGATATTCTAAAAGCACTCTCTTTTCATGAAGATTTGAAGAAACTAACCTACAATAAATCTCTCCATAATAATTGTATACTGTATTTAGTAATTTAGCTTCCAACTCACGACGACTTTTATTTTCTTCATTACGAAATACAAATTCTTCTTGATTTTTTTCATTTATATTAGGAATTCTCCTAAAATTACATACTTCAGAAATAATGGAAAATGGAGTTTTTACTATCATGGAACGTACTGAACTTCCTATTGCTGATTTAGAAATTAATTTCTCTTCTTTTTTTACCTTTTGGCTTAAATTATCATGAATATTAAGCTCTTTAATTTTATAAATTTTGTGCCCCATTCCCTTACCCCTCCAGGGTTTATTCATCATCATCCGCTCCTTATCCGATGAATTTCATAAGATATGCATATTACTCATGACTATTTTGTTCATTATATATGTTTTAAAATAATAAAAAAGACATTACCTTTGCAACAAAGACAATGTCTTTTTTTATTTTTACGCTTGTACTTGTTGTACCTGTAGTACTTTTAAAGTAAGATCTAGTACAATTTTTTCACGTAATGTGTCAAATGACTCATTTAAAGCTGTAGGACATGGTGAAAAATCTAATTCATAAAAATTAGCACTAATTAATTCACAATATGGTTGCTCATTGTAAAATACTGCATTTTCAAAGAAATACTTGTCCAAACGAGGTAAATCACCATTCTTAGGATTAATAAAATGAGAAGCTGCATCTGAAGAAGCTGCTATTAAAGGTAGTGTTAAAAAGTTACCTTCTGTTAGATCAGCAAATCCAGTAAAATTAACATTAGCAACACGATCATATAAAGTTCCATTACAATCCTCGGATGCATATTCAATATTTTTACGAATATAGCCTTCTACGAATAGTTTCGCTCTTGTAACTCGACGATAATTCGTACCTGGTACTGGTGTAAAAGCTACAGGAACTAACTTACACTGTGTTAAAAATACATTTTTTAATACACGTTTAATTTCCACGGCTGGAGGATCTAAAGGAATATTTGCCTCTACAACAATTTGAACTGTTCTCTCAGCTAAAACAACTGGGACTTTTATTAATGCATTTGGTGTAACGATAGGTGCTGCCGCTTGATCAGCCAGTGGTATTTGAGTTTGTCCTTCAACTGGACATGGTACATTAATCGGACATTGTTCGCTCATATTTTATGCTCCTCTTTTTGTAAGTTTTTAGAGTTCGTGGAATTTTTGAACTCATAATACTTGTATATGTCTTTGTTCTATTGATGTTTGGGTTATTTAGTAGTCTCTTTAATCATTATCGTAAAGTTGATACGATTTACTCATTTATATTGAATATTCTGAAAATATAGGCGTTGATGCTTTATGAAGAGAAATAACATGGTAATAAAGGTTTAAAAAACTTCTAAACTTATAGATTATATTGTTACTCTCTCACTAAGATGGTTAAATATCTTCATTAACAATACCCTTTGTCTACATGTACATTTGTATTTGTTAAAAAAATATAATTCTAGCTCATTAACATTTAATTTTCCTTATACATGCAAACGTATGTTTTTATAGATTTGATACACATTTATATTAAACAAGAATATTTTATTGTATGGTGACTATCTAGTCATACAAATCTAAAGCGTTTATAAGAGCACACTTATATGTGTGCTTTATTTTTTCATGACAATCAGACTTTCAAACTATATCATTCTAAAACAATATGTATAAAATATCTTGTTTCATCTTTCAACATAAAACTGGTTTCAGAGCTCAATTAAATATGTGCTCTTGTAAATTGATAATACAGTTATTTAATTTTGACATATACATATAAGAGCCTTGCTATATTAAATTGTAGTAAGGCTCTTAAAGTTGTTTAATTCTTGTTCGCCTAAAGCACCCAATACATTTTTCAAGTGCATTCATTTATAGCTTCCTGCAATCCCTTGTTCGAAATCAATTCATCTCCACCTACTCACTAGACTTTGGCCATTTATATTCCTTTATATTTATCCTGCGAAATTTTCAAAACATTACATATTCTTGGTGATTTCAATTTAATTATCAATTACTTCTCTTTGTAATTTGTCGGTTACATTGCTAACTATAGTTATATCTTTAAATAAGAAGAGCCATCCAATAGGGATGATCCCTGTCAAGTAGACAGTATTTAAAAAGCGCAACTAAATAACCTGAGTCCATATAAATATAGAACTCAGGTTATTTAATTTCTTTTGAAATCTTTGATGATTATAAAAATATATATTTACGTACGCAAGTGTAACCTCATTCGCTTTACGGAAGGAGGTTACATGAAAACACTCCGCCTTAAAGTGACTGAAGAAGTTTTTCGTGCAAGCATTATCCCAACAGTTACCCCTTCGAGACATACTTACCTTCATCTGATATTTTTTAAATAATTGATTATATTGACGAGATGTGTACTGGTATCCTTGATCACTATGCAAGAGATTACTAGTTAAATTTTATTCTCGTATGGTAATCCAAACCTTTTCCACTCGAGAAATCCCCCTTTTAAATTAACTACTTCCTTTACACCAGCTTTTTGTAAAATGCTAGCTGCTATAGCGGAACGCAACCCAGTTCGACATTGTAAAACAATTGGGCAATCTTTCGGTATAGAATCTATCTTCTCAAATAGATTACCTAACGTAATATGTATTGCATCATGAAGGTGTCCTTCCTCCCACTCTTTTTTACTACGCACATCGATAACCTTAACACTTCTATCTTTTATATGCCGATATAATTCAATTGATGTTTTTTCCTTGTAGCTTTCTAATATATCAAATTTTTTTATTACTTTTAAAGGTGCAAAAGCAACAATATTATCTAGCCCAATAGATTCAAAGTCCCTAATGACTTCCTCCACTGTAACCTTTTCCTCATCTAGAATTATTAAAGTCTCTGTTTTATAATCTAGTAACCATCCACACCAAGTTGTGAGAGAATTGTTATACGGTATGTTAATTGATTTCTCAATGTGACCAGAAGCAAAACTCTCTACATCCCTTATATCAACTATTTGCTGAACACTCCTCATAACTTCTTGTAGTTCTTCTACAGTATTAATAGCAGTAATCTTTCCCTTCTTACGAATTGGAGGACCATACTTATTTAAATTCTTCATTAATGAAAAATACTTTGGAGGCTCTGGCTGTCCCGTCAATAAAGTCGATATAAAATCACTTTCTTCATTACACTGAAATGCCCAATTGAACATCTTTTCATAACCCAATGTAGAAGTTGGAATTGCTCCTAATGCTTTTCCACATGCGCTTCCCGCACCATGCGATGGCCATATTTGCAAATAATCAGGGAGTATTTTTACTTTTTGTATAGAATCAAATAATTGTTTCGCTCCTATTTGTGCAGTATCTTTCATACCAACAGCTGTTTCTAATAAATCAGGTCTACCTATATCTCCTACAAATATAAAGTCACCTGTGAAAATTCCTATCGGTTTATCATTCGTAAAATTATTTTGACTTGTATCAGTTACTAAAAAAGAAATACTTTCAGGCGTATGCCCTGGGGTGTGAATTACATTAAATTTTATATGGCCTACTTTAAACTCTGTGCCTTCATTAACCAATTTGTATCGACCTTCGTTAAGATATTGATATTTCCAATCATAATCTCCTTCATCAGATACATATAAGTTTGCATGAAAAAGAGTAGAAAGTTCTCTAGACCCAGAAAGAAAATCGGCATGAATATGAGTTTCAGCCGCAGCAATTACTTCCATCCCCTCTTTCTTAGCAAACTCTATATATTGTTCTATATAGCGGCCTGGATCAATTACAATTGCTACACCTTCCTTCTGACAACCGACTAAATAGGAAGCATGTGCTAATTTTTCATCATAAAAATATTTTAAAAGCATAGCTATTCCCTCCAAATAGTTATTTCAAATTGCTTTTCAATTTTTATAACCACTTTTTATCTTCTTCTATAGGATCCCTTTCAACATTAAATTCCAATACATATATGGCAACATATATCTTTTAAGTAAAAACATACTATACCGTTCTTTCGCTTGATTAAATGGAAACGTTTCTTGGGGCTCATGTTTATAGTTAAATTCAGCAAGTATAAGACTTTTATACCCTGTAACAATCGGACAAGATGTATATCCATCATATGTAGCCTGTAAATCTCTTCCGTTAAGTACGTCCATAATATTTTGTTTTAAGACAGGTATTTGCTTTCGAATTGCTGCTCCAGTTTTAGAGGTAGGTAAATTGGTACAATCTCCAAGTCCGAAAATATTCTTATACTGTACATGCTGCAAGGTATAAGGACTTATATCTATCCAGCCCTGATGATCACTTATCTCACTTTCTTTGATAAAGTTAGGTGGTCCCATTGGTGGAACAACATGTATCATACTATATGGTACTGTTTCTCTTTTCATTGTTTGCATATCTTCAAAAATTGCTTCTCTTTTTTCAGCGATAATCTCTACTAAGTTTTTATTATAGTTCGTTATAATGTGCTTTCTTTCTAGTACTTGTTCTAAAGTATTTGCATATCGAGGAACCTGAAAGATGTTACTATTTGCAGAATAAAACATTACTTCACTTCTGTTTTTTACACCAATTTTACAAAAATACTCTTCTGCTAAATACATAATTTTTTGTGGAGCGCCACCACATTTAATAGGAGTATTGGGATGCGTGAAAATCGCATTTCCTCCTTTAAATTTTTCGATTTCTCTCCAAGTAGAATCAACATATTTATAAGAATAATTGCTACAAACTCCATTAGTCCCAATAGACTCTTTTAAACCTTTAATACCTTCCCAATTAATTTGTATACCGGCTGCTACAATAAGAATTTCATACTCAAGCAGTAGTCCATCATCTAAAAGTATCTTATTTTCTTCCGGAAATAACTTAACAACACTTTTCGGAATCCACGTTGCGCCTTTAGGAATAAGTGATTCTTGATCACGCACCGTACTTTCCTTTGAAACAATTCCACCGCCCACTAAACTCCATAGTGGTTGAAAGTAATGTTTTTTTGATGGATCAATAATTGCTATACTTTCTTTCAATAGGGATACATTTCGTAATAAATGTGCAGTAGAAGATAGTCCTGCAGTCCCAGCACCAATTACAATAATTTTATAACTATCTCTGGTCTTCATTATCCTCTTCCTATCTAAAATTGATTTTAAATTAACTAATAAGTAGCCGTATTTTCATCGTAGTAACATTATTATAAGTTAAAAACATCATTTTCCATCTTATTTAAATGAAAATTCCGTTAACTTTACCGTCAAAATTTTACTATATGTGCAAATCTCCTATGCATCCTCATTTAATTGGTGTGCTCTTTTTTCCTTCTTATGAACAATTATTTGATTTTTTATTGTAAAGCTTCCATAGCTAAAAACTACAGTAATAATCAACTTCACTTTCACTATTAAACTCCATTTTTGAGGAAGGGTACTTCTATCGGAAAAATAAAAGAATCTTTTATTTTTGCATGAGAACATGTGTATATTGTTTGGATCAGCATATGTATTCAGCTTGCAAATTAGTCCTTTTGAGCTATCACTTTTTTAAAGCGCACATATGTATATGTGTTCATTTATTTAATTTTGTTTACACACTTACGAGAAACAAGCATATGATATTATATACTAATCCAAAAACCATATAATCTACTTTCTAAGAGCACTGATCTGTGTTCTTTTTTTTTGATAACGCTTTTGTTCAATTTGTTGCTTCATTTTTAAAACATTTATTACCCTTAACAAATACTTTTGAAAATTATTACATATAAATTTGATTTTTTAAATTTTCTAGTTGCACGGGATATCCATTAATACTATCGAAAAATTAAGCCTTGTATTTCATCC